>JANMIM010000731.1:0-1883 GCA_031375795.1 Bacteroidota bacterium | reverse complement strand
CCCGAGGCCAGTGCATCCATGATCGCTGTGTCCCCGAGGCAAATTTCCCGGTCCCATCCTGCCTCCACCGTCGGAATCGTATGCACGTTCACGGTCACCATGTCGGCATAGCTCGGGCAGCCATTGCTCCAAACCACCAATGTGAAATCGGTCGTGAGCGGAGGATATGCAAATGGCGCCGCGATCGAGGTGTCGCTCACACCGGTCGAGGGTGTCCACTGGTATCCGTACAAGGGTCCGGCACCTGTGCCATATCCCTGCAATTGTGTCGTGTCTCCATAACAAAGGTCGCGGTCAGGCCCGGCCTCGGCAATCGGGATCGGTGCCACCGTCACAGTGACCGTGGCCAAGGTGTCCACGGTCGTGAGTTGGCTCCAGCATCCATTTCCCGCCTGCACTTGCAAGGTGTAGATCGTCGTCGTGTCGGGTCGGGCACACGGATTCATGATCGTGGAGTCGTTGAGCGTGGTGCCCGGCGACCAATAGAAGTTGAATGGGCCTGGAGCTCCCGTGATCGTGGGCATGAGCAACACGCAGGGGGCGCTGTCACCACATATCACGTGGTCTGCGCCTGCATCGACGATGGGCTTGGGCAGCACCACCACAAAGATCGAATCCATGTCACTCAAGCAACCATTTTGGTCGATGGCGACCACGTAGTACCAGGTGCTGGTATCTGGATTCACCTGTGGATCGTTGTCGTTGATGGAGTCGATGCCACAGAACGTGTTGGTGGTATCACACCACCATGAATAATAATATGGTCCGGGAGTCCCCGATCCATTGGCAAAGATGATCGCGCCACCGTCGCCTTCGCAGAAGGAAACGTTTGGCCCGACCGATATGCTTGGGCTGGGCACCAATCCGACGGTATCGCTGGTCGCAAATCGGCAGCCATTGGCGTCGGTCACGGTGAGGAAATAGATGCCAGGGGCAAGTCCGGTCGCCATTTGGGTTGTTTGCACCGGCACAGTGGACCATTCGTAGGTGTAGCCGGGCGTGCCGCCCGATGGCAATACACCGATGGTCCCGTCTGGAACCGTGGAATTGCAACCCATGTCTTGCACCACAATGGTACCCGTGACCTGTGTAGGCTCTGTGATCGTCACTGCCAATGTGTCACGGCAGCCAAAGAAGTCCGAGACAAATGCAAAGGAGACACCGGCGCTAAATCCGGTTCCTGTCGCCCCTAGCTGCCCATTGCTCCAAGAGTAGTTGTACGGAGGCAGGCCACCACTGGCAGCTACCGTTGCTTGGCCGTCGTTGCCGCCAAAGCAGGTGACGTTGATCTGGCTCACCAACGACAACGTGGGCCTTGGCTCATTCCCGACGAGAATCTGGCCAAAACTGATGCAGCCGTTGGCGTCGGTCACCGTGACTTGGGCCATGCCTGCAAGCAAGCCGGTAGCCGTGGCGCCTGTCTGCACGGGATTGGTATTCCATTGATATGTGTAGCCTGGCGTGCCGCCCGATGGGCTTGCCGTCGCCGTGCCATTTGCCGAACCACAGGTGGAATTGGTCATCGACATGGCGACCGCCACCGGCGAGGGCTGCGAGACGACCGTGGACGAAAAGGCCAAGCAACCGTTCAGGTCGGTGACTGTGACGCTGTAGGCGTTGGTGGCCAGGCCCGTCACGGTTTGCGTGAATTGGAGGGGCGTGGTGTTCCACTGGTACTGGTAGTTGGGTACACCTCCCGAGACAGCCACCGTGACCGAACCGTCGCTGCCGAGGAAGCACGAGGTAGGTGTGCCTGTGGCTATTGCGATCAATTGGGCAGGTTGCGTGATCACCACCGTGTCCAAGTGCGTGCAGGTGAGGTAACCCAATGCACCGCCAGCAGGAGTGTAGGCCGTGTCGGTCATCGTGACGATGTATTGGCA
>JANMIM010000722.1:0-14650 GCA_031375795.1 Bacteroidota bacterium | reverse complement strand
GTGCTATGGAGGCAATTTCACCGGCAATGTCAAGAGTTTTGGAGAACGGTTTGTATTGGCAGATGGCCGCGGTTCCATCGGGTACCTGGCCAACTCCACCGCAGGTTACCTGAACCCGCTCGGAAATTTTGGCGAAATCTTGTATCCCGAGATGTGCCTCACCCAGTTTGGAAAGCCGGTCGGCGACCAAATCCGAGCATCGATCCAGACCTACCTGAGCACGTTCAACGACCAGGTGTACCTGAACCACGCCAAGCAAATGAACCTGCAAGGCGACCCCGCGATTTCGATCTACCATCCGCAGAAGCCCGACTTGGAGATCACCGAGGCCAGCATCTACTTTGATCCCTATAACTTCTCGGCTGCCGACAGCTTTTTCACGATGAATGTCATCACGCACAACTATGGCTTGGTGACGACAGACTCCTTTTATTTGAGCATTCGGCAGCAGTTGCCCTCGGGGACTTGGCGCACGTATCCCAGCAAAAAATTTGGGCCGATCCTGAACACAGACACCTTGTCTTACCTGATCGCCAACGACATCGGCTCACTGATGTCGGGCATGAACATGTTTGATGTCTTTGTCGACAGCACTGGCTTGCTCGATGAATACCGCGAGGACAACAACCGCATCTCGCACCCGGTGATCATCCCGGGCAATACGCCGGCCATCTTGTTTCCCTATGACTTTGCGGTCGTGGAGGCCCCCCAGGTGACCTTGTCGGCCTCGGCCCTCATCATGTCCCAGCTGACGAATGTGCGCTACCTCTTCGAGATCGACACGGTTCCCACATTCAATTCGCCCAAGTACACCTCCTCGCCGATCATGGTGGGCACCTCACTGCTGTGCAAGTGGGATGTGCCCTTTGCGCTCACCGACAGCATGGTCTACTACTGGCGCGTGCGCTTGGCCGACGCCTACCCCGATGCCTGGGCCAAGGCATCGTTCAAGTACATCGCCACCAAAAAAGGCTGGGCGCAATCGCGGCCACCGCAGTTTTTCACCGATGGCACCTACCAAGTGACCATGGATCAGGTCAACCATGCGTGGCAGTTTGACCAATGGAGCACCGACCTGCATGCATTTTCCACCAAGGATGGCTATGCGGTGTACCGCCTTGCAAACGGGGCCTACTTCAGCGTGTACCCCTCTGGCAGCATTGGCAAGGGGCTGATGTACACACCGATCAGGTCCAAGGACCTCAAGCCTACGATCACGGGCACCACGCACGGCGACTGGGCCTATGCCTCGATGCCGGCGGGCCAGAGCAGCATCGTGAGTACCATCGCAAGCCTGGAAAAAGGGGACTATTTCCTGGCCGTGAGCCAAGAGAATCCCAAGGTGGAGCAGTGGGCGCCCCACGTGCGGGCTGCATTTTCCATGATCGGCTGCGACACGAGCTTGCTCAACAACTTCCCGGTAGGAAATGCCTTGGTGGTGCTGGGGCGCAAGGACTATCCCAACCAAGGGATTCTGCTCACCACCCCCAATGTCTACGACGAGCTCAACCAGGTCTGGCAAACAGACTTGCGCAAGACGATGCAGAGCAACTATGCCACGGGTTTTGTGGCTTCGACATCCGTCGGTCCGGCGCTGTCCTGGCAAAACTTGATTTGGGATTGGAATTCGGTGGATCCATTCATAGAAGAGGAAACCAAGGTAAGTTTGTATGTCTCACATGATGGGGTCAACGATTCCTTGTATTTCAGCAATCTGGTCGCCGGCACCTACAACCTCTCAGCCATCGATGCGCACAGGTACCCCTTCATCAAGCTCAAGGCAGCCCTCAAGGACAGTGCATTTCTCACCGCACCGCAGTTGGAGCACTGGCACGTGATTTACTCCCCTGCGCCCGACGTGGAGATCGACCCGATTGCGGTTTGGTCATTCAGCCCAGACTCCGTGACGCAAGGCGAATCGATCGCCGTGAAATATGCAGCCCGCAACATCTCAGACATCAACATGGACAGCCTCTTGGTGAGGTACCAGGTGCAGTTGCCAGACCGCAGGGTCATCGACGTGGGTTCCAAGCGATTTGGGCCCATCGCCGCCGGGCAATCGGTGCAGCATGACTATACTTTCAGCACCAACTTCCCTGATGTGGTCGGTGACCTCTCCTTCATCATCGAGCTCAATCCGCTCAATGACCAGCCGGAGCAGTATCACTTCAACAACCTGTTTACCTACCCCTTTCATGTCTCGCCCGACAGGGTCAACCCGATTTTGGATGTGACTGTGGATGGCAAACACCTCATGGAGGGAGACATCGTGTCGCCGACGCCTGAGATCTTGATCCAGATCAACGATGAAAACCGCTTCAATGCCGTGAACGACACGGCCTACGAGGTGCATTTTGGCCTCAAGACCCCCAATCCTGCCAATTTGCCACGCGTCTTCATCCAAGGCAACAGTGCGCAGATGCTCATCGAGTCGGCCGCATTGCCCGACAACAAGTCCAAGCTGCATTTCAAGCCCGGTCACTTGGAGGATGGAGAATACACGCTGCGGGTGCAGGGATATGACTACAATGGCAATGCAGCAGGCCGTGTGCCGTATGAAATCAACTTTCAGGTCGTGAATGAGGTTGCGCTGAGCAATGTGCTGAACTACCCCAATCCATTTTCCTCGTCCACGCGGTTTGTGTACACGCTCACGGGCTCGGAAATTCCTGAAACCTTTGACGTGCACATCTACACCATCAGCGGCAAGCTCGTGAAGGTGATCGACCTGCATGCCACCAACGATGTGAAGGTGGGATACAACATCACCGATTACGCTTGGGACGGTCGTGATGAATTTGGTGACCAACTGGCCAATGGGGTCTACATTTATAAGGTGGTCGCCAAGTTGAATGGTGACAGCATGAAACTGCGCGACGAGGGCATCACCGACATGTTCAAAAACGGATTCGGCAAGATGTATCTGATGAGGTAGTGCGGGGTCGGGTCAGTGCAGCGCATCATTGGCCCAGGGGCCCCGCTCGCTTGACGCACAAGACGATGAAGACCAGGAAAGCCATGGGGCTTTGAAGCAAAAATGAAATTCACACGACGCATTGGCCTACTTGTGCTTGCAACGTTCCTTTTCGTCTTGGGGGGAATGGCAGACGTAGGCTATGCTCAGATGGCCTATTTCAACGAGTGGCTGCAACCCCAGCAGTCTTATGTGAAGATCACCCTCGCCACCGATGGCTTGTACCGCATCCATGCCGCTGACCTCGTGTCGGCAGGCATCCCCAACGTCGCAGTATTGAATGCCGGCAACGTGCAGCTTTTTTACAGGGGAGAGGAGGTGCCGGTCCATGTGCAAGACGGGGTGGGCGGCGCGCTCGATTATTTTGAGTTCATCGGGCACCGCAACGATGGCGTCATCGACAGCCTGCTGTACCGCTCCTCGGAGGGCTTTTTCGAGCATGCACCCCACTTGCAACCCAATCGCTACAGCAGCCTTTTTACCGACACCTCTGCCTATTTCTTGACTTGGGACCAGGTGAATACCCAGCGGATGCAACCGATTTCGACCGCCCAATTCACGACCTTGACGCCAGAGGCCCATTACCGGTACGTGGTGCTCAGGGAATTCAAGGACGTGTATTTTGAGGGGGGGGGCGGATCGACCGACATCAACTATGTCCTCAATCCCGACTATGTGTTGGGGGAGGGCTGGGTCTCGGAGCTGCAGGCACCGAGCTCCAACCCCGATGCGTTTGCGAGGATCATCTCCACGCCCGGATTTGCCAACTCGGGAAATCCCACGCGCATCGAGACACGGGTACTCACCGCCAACGATTGCCCGCAGCACATATTTGCCATCGACATCAATTTTGTGGAGCGCTACCGTGACACGACGGCCTTTGTGAACATCGGGAACTTTGCCTTTGATTATTCGCAGCCACTCGACTCATCGACGATCTACAGGTTCAAGGTCTACGGCAACAACAGTACCATCCCAGACTACCAGCACCTGTGCTGGACCAAGATCGAATATGACCGCCTGTATGACCTGCACCGTGGGCGGTCTACGGTCATGTCGCGGTGGAACCACAGCGACACAACCTACTTGCGCTTCTACAACGCCGATTTCGACAGCGAGGCTTGGATCTATGACATGACCCGCCACGAGCGCATCGCAGCCAACGTGGTCGGCGACACGCTCAAGTTTCTCGTGCCCGGCGATGCCGCCGAGCGTGAACTCTACCTGTATACAGACAAGGCGCTGATGCAGCCGATCGCGTTCTCCCAACCCTCCCTCGCCAACCTGTCTGATGAAAATGGAGGAGCGGAGCTCGTGATCCTGACCCACCGCAAGTTTACCAACTCAGCCACACAATATGCCCAGTACCGCGCGACCGACACCGTGAACCAGATGAGCGCCAAGGTCGTGTACATCGACGAGGTCTACGACGAGTTTGGATATGGCAGCATGACACCGTGGGGCATCAAGAATTTCTGCCGGTATGCCGTGCAAAACTGGCTCGTGAAGCCCAAGCACATCCTGCTTTGGGGCAAAGGCCGCAGCTGCCCGCGCTGCGACAACCAAGAGAACTATGTCCCGATCTATGGCGCGCCACCCAACGACTGGGAGTATGTGACCAATATGGTCTATGACTCCACGAACCTCGTGCCCGCCGCCGGCATCGGGCGGGTGAGCATCTACACCGACCAGCAAGGCCTGGACTACCTCGCCAAAGTCGTCGACTACGAGCACCAGAGCTATGACCCGATCTACAAGCGGGCCTTGTTCATCGGTGGCGGCAAGGTGTCGGGGGAACAAAACAGCATCTTTGACGCCAACGTCGACAAAATGCTGCCCTATGTCACAGCACCGCCGTTGGAAGGCATCGCGGCTTGGTACCAGAAAAGGAGCAACGGGTTTGAGAGCAATTCCACGCTCACCACCGAGCAGCACATCAACGGGGGCTTGGGCATCTTGCAATACTTTGGCCACTCATCGGCAAATATCTTTGAACTCGACGTGCTGGAGGCCAATCGTTACAACAACTTCGGCAAATACCCTTTCATGGTCGTCTTGGGTTGCTCGGGCGGCGATTTCAGCGGCTTGGCATCGAGTTTTGGGGAACGGACACTCTTGGAGCCCGGCCGTGGAGTCATCGCCTACCTCGGCAACACCACCTCGGGCTTCCTCAGCTCCCTGCGGCAATATGGGCCATCCCTGTACCGGGCCATGATGGTCGATGCGTACGGCTCCTCGCTTTCGGAGGTATTCAGGGCTACGCTGCAAGATTTTACCACGACCTACAGCGCCAGGGACAACATCTACACCCAAAACCACGCCAAGCAATTGGACCTGCAAGGCGATCCATCCATTCGCTTGAATTTTCCCCGCAAAGCAGACTTGAGCATCAGCCCACCCGATATCTTCTTTCCCAACGGGAATCCACAAGCCCTGCAGACCAGTTTTGACCTGAGCGTCATCTTGCACAACGATGGGCGCAGCTTCACCGATTCATTTGCCGTGGTCGTCAGGGAGTTGTTGCCCTCGGGGCAGACCACGATCCACGATACGGTCTATTACCAGCCATTTGGTGACATCGATACCCTCACGCTGCGGCTACCCAATCCCAGCGGTTTGCAGTCAGCCGGCATCCATCAGTTCACAGTGCAGTTGGATCCCGCAGACGATCTCGACGAGATCTACGAGGTGAGCAACAATACCGCCCAGCAAACCCAGCTCTTCATGGGAAACTTGGCAACACCTTTGTTTCCAGCGGAGTATGCCATCGTGGGTGAACCAACACTTTTCCTCCAGGCCTCGGAGTTTGTGATGAATTTGCCGCATCCGGTCCACTATGCCTTTGAGATCGACACGGTGAGCACCTTTGATTCCCCCTTCAAGAAATCCTCGGGCGCGGTAGCGGGGACGGCGGCATTGGGTGAATGGCCCATCAATTTCAACATGACCCCACAGCAGGTGTATTACTGGCGCACGCGCATCGCCGATCAATATCCGGAATTGTGGATCAGCAGCTCCTTCAAATATGTGCCTGGCAAGACGGGTTGGTCCCAAAGCAAGGATCCCCAAATGCTCAAAAATGCCTTGGAGGGGATCAACCTCGATCCCATCAACCGCGAATGGGCCTTTGATACGCGGCAACTGGAACTGCATGCTTCGATCGTGAATTCCGGGCCGGCCGCCGTGCCCGGGTACCATCTCGGCGTCTTTTCCAGCGAGCCCTACTCCAACAATGGTGTCTCGTATGTGGCCATCTCCCACAAAAGCTTGGAGCCGGTCGTCCAGGATGTCGGGATCCAAGGGGACTGGTGGTTTTCCACGGCCCCGTTTGCACCGGGCCCATCGTCGGTGACGGCTGTGGCGCAGCGCATCGCCGAGATGCAAGTCGGCGACTATTTCCTACTTGCCACGAGCAGCAACCCCAGGATGGCCTTCTGGCCAGATGACGTGATACGTGCCTTGGAGCAGGTGGGTGCCCGCTACGACGACATCAGGGCCATTGCAAACGGCGAGCGCCTGCTGCTTTTGGGTCGCAAGGGCGCCTCCCCGGGCTCTGCCACGGTCATCATCAGGCCCAATTTCCCGATCCCGGGACAACTGCCGATCCACGACCTGCGGCAAATCCTCTCGGCCTATGAGCACACGGGCAGCATAGCGAGCACGGTGATCGGCCCATCGGCAGATTGGCAACAGCTGCAGGACGACTGGACGAGCCTCGACCTATTTGAGGGGGACTCGGTCGCGTTTGATGTCTATGGCATCGCGCGCGACGGCAGTGAGCAGCCACTGCTCACGGGCTTGGGCGAGGGCCCGCAATCGCTCGCGGGCATCGATGCGCACACATACCCCCGGCTGCGGCTGAAGGCGCGCGCAAGCGACAAGACGCACTTCACGGCCCCGCAACTGAACCGATGGGAAGTCTACCATGCTGCCGTGCCCGACCTCGCCGTCGACTTCTCGCTGGGCATCTTGATTCCAGACTCCATCCAAGAAGGACAGCGCTTGCAACTGCGGCTCGGCATTCGCAACCTCACCTCCTTGCCGACCGACAGTGTTTGGGTGAGGTACACGCTGCAAAAGGAAGACCGCAGCCTCATCGTGCTGGGGCAGCAACGCTATGGCGCCTTTGCCCCCAAGGAGGTCAAGGCCGTACAATTCAGCGTCTATACTGCCGCCATAGGCTTGGAGGCGGGCCCGATGACCCTGATCGTCGAGGTCAATCCCGACGAAATCCAGCCCGAGCAATACCACTTCAACAATTTCTACTACCACCCCATCGAGATCCTGACCGACCTCAGCGGCCCGATCGTCGATGTCACCTGCGACGGCCGGCACCTCATGACCGGAGACATCGTCTCTCCCGAGCCCGAAATCGTGATCCTCGTCAACGATGACAATGCCTACCTGCCTGTCACCGTGAGCGACAGCACATTCCGCATCTGGTTTGGGCAAGACCGCAACTACAAGACCAATCCCATGGTCACCATCGAGGGCAACGCCCAGATCGAGAAAAGCCCCGTGCGCATGCCCGAAAATAAAACACGGCTCTCCTTCAAACCCGGCAGACTGGCCGACGGCGAATACACACTCGCCGTGCAAGGCTATGACATCAAAGGCAATGTCGCCGACCGCAAGCCCTATGTGATACAGATGAATGTGATCAACGAAAAATCGATCACAGAGGTGCTACCCTACCCCAATCCATTTTCCACCGCCTGCCACTTTGTATTTACCCTCACCGGTGACGAGAAGCCCAGCCGATTCGACATCGAGATCTACACCGTGACCGGCAAGCTCGTCAAGCTCGTGGACTTGCTGGGCAGCGGCAGCGTGCATTTTGGGTACAACATCACCGAGTATGCCTGGGATGGACGTGATGAATTTGGAGACCTCCTCGCCAATGGCGTCTACATCTACCGCGTGAACACCAAGTTTGAAAATAAAGGCGCCATCAAGAACAGGGACGTCGGAATCTCTGATTATTTCCACAATGGATTTGGGAAAATGTACCTGATGCGCTAGCCCATCAAGCATCATCCAATGGCCAAAAATCGGCAACCAAATTGGCATCAAAGGGCTAAATTGGAAACTAGCTGATCAATAGCAAATCGCAGGAGCAATGGAATTGCAATCCTCATTGCTTTCCCTAAATGCCGTTTGCACGCGCCAAACATCGAGCAAGGCCTTCATCAATCAGGCAAGTGTCTTCCCGTGGCGCGGCAACCCACACCAAATGCTAGAGCGACAAAACTTACGGGCAAAAACAATGAAAACAATCTCCCCTAAACTCCAAAAACAATCAAGCCATCAACGTTTGCCTTGTTCCATCATGTCTTCGGTCATCGGGAGGCTCAGCTCTTTCTTGATGGGCGCGAGCACGACCTTGGACTGGATATGGCCCACGCCGTCGATCTTGCTCAGCTTCTCGACGATGAACTTCTGGTAGTCAGAAATGCTTTGCGTAAACATTTTCAACAGGAAGTCACCATCGCCCGTGATGTGGTAGGCCTCCACGATTTCAGGGAGCGCCTTGATCGTCTCGATGAATTGCTCGATCTTGAAGTGGCTGTGATAATTGAGCCGTACCTCGATGAAGACCGTGATCGTGAGTCCGAGCATCTCAGGATTCAGAACCGCATGATAGGATTGAATGTATCCCGATACCTCCAATTTCCGCACGCGTTCCAAGGTGGGGGCGGGAGACAATCCTACATCATTGGCCAACTGAGCGTTGGTGATCCTTCCTTTTTCTTGAAGGATCTGTAGAATTCCATAGTCAATCTTGTCCAATTTCATAAGGCAGAATAATAGTAGCAAGGCAATAGAAAAGCCGATACAATGTAAATCGTACCGATAGCAACAAACATGGCAGAGTCAGAAACGACCCTTGGGCTTTAGACAGACGTGACGAGAACAATTTTCAACCACCCAAGCAGACTTGCTTAATAAAAAACAAAAAGGCACGACTCCATCGTGCAGCAATCCAATACTAAAGGTAGAAAATTTCAAATAGATTTCTTTGGGTTTTTGAATAAATAAATACATGTTCAGACACAGAAGCGGGTTTCACGTTGATACCAAGGCCCCCCGCAGAAAAACCAATGGCCAAATCGATTCCGATTTCTATTTTTGCGCCATGAGTTATGCCGAGGTATTCCAAAAAGTCTCTTCCCACGCCAAAGAATATGGCTTTATCTACCCATCGTCTGAGATCTACGACGGCCTGAGCGCCGTCTACGACTACGGCCCGATGGGCGTGGAGCTCAAAAACAACATCAAGGACGCCTGGTGGCGCGCCATGGTGCAGATGCACGAAAACATCGTGGGCCTCGACGCCGCGATCCTCATGCACCCCAAGGTCTGGAAAGCCTCGGGCCACGTCGATGCCTTCAGCGATCCGCTCATCGACAACAAAGACAGCAAGAAGCGCTACCGTGCCGACGTCCTCGTCGAGGACTTCATCGCCAACAAGCTCGAATCCAAGATCACCAAGGAGGTCGAGAAGGCCGCCAAGCGCTTCGAGAACTTCGACGAGGCCATGTTCCGCAGCACCAATGCCCGCGTGGTCGAGTACCAAGCCAAGGTGGACGAAGTCACTGGCCGCTTTGTCGCAGCCATGGAAGCCGACGACCTCGATGCGCTGCGCCAGCTCATCATCGACCTGGAGATCGCCTGCCCCGAGAGCGGCAGCCGCAACTGGAGCGATGTGAAGCAGTTCAACCTCATGTTCAAGACCCAGATCGGCGCCGTCGCCGGCGACGCCATGGACCTGTACATGCGTCCCGAGACCGCCCAAGGCATCTTCGTGAACTTCCTCAACGTCTCCAAGACCGCCCGCGTCAAGGTTCCCTTCGGCATTGCCCAGATCGGCAAAGCCTTCCGCAACGAGATCGTCGCCCGGCAGTTCATCTTCCGCATGCGCGAATTCGAGCAAATGGAAATGCAATTCTTTGTGCGCCCTGGCACCGAGTCCGAGTGGTTTGACCAGTGGAAGGAACGCCGGCACAAATGGCACCTCGCCCTGGGCCTGCCCGCCGCGCGCCTGCGCTACCACGTGCACGAGAAGCTCGCGCACTACGCCAAGGCCGCCGAAGACATCCAATTTGAATTCCCCTTCGGCTTCAAGGAAATGGAAGGCATCCACAGCCGCGGCGACTTTGACCTCAAGCAACACGAGGAGCACAGCGGCAAGAAGCTGCAATACTACGATCCCGAACTCAAGGAGAGCTACGTCCCCTACGTGATCGAGACCAGCGTGGGCCTCGACCGCACCTTCCTCGCCCACATGTGCAACGCCTACACCGAGGAAGAAGTGAATGGCGAGACCCGTGTGGTGCTCAAGCTGCATCCAGCGCTCGCACCGATCAAAGTCGCCGTTTTCCCGCTCGTCGAGAAAGACGGCCTGCCCGAGATCGCCCTCAGCGTCTTCAACCAGCTCAAGTACGACTTCCGCACCCACTATGAAGACGGCCGCGACGGCATCGGCCGCCGCTACCGCCGCATGGACGCCATCGGCACGCCCTACGCCATCACGGTCGATCACCAGACGACCGAGGACGGCACCGTGACCCTGCGCGAGCGCGACACCATGGAGCAGATCAGGATCAAGATCGCGGATATCAATGGGCATATCGCAGCGAGGCTGAGCATGCGGAATATTTTGGGGTGAGGAGAGAGTGACGTTAGTGACGCGGTGGCCTCCCCGTTAGTGACGCGGTGGCCTCCGGCCACACGCGGATCGACCTTCCGGCCTCTGGCCGCCGAGAACTGTGCCACCTGACGATTTTTCGTGAGGTGGCATTTTCTTTGGGGTGGGGTTTTGCATAAATTGTAGCAGGATCAATAACCCATCCAAAGATCATGGAGCCTCGCTACATCGCCGTCAAAAAATACAAAGAGTGGAATCTGGGCCGGAAGGTTAATGTCAGGGGCAACCTCAAACTTTCCCAAAACTCTGCCAGATTCCCATCGCCCTGACCCGAACGATCGAATCCAAGATCATGGCTGGGAAGTACGGCCCCGTTCCATCCGCATTTTTCATGAGTTCAAGGGCATATGCAATGAGGGCGAAATCGTTTTTTACCGAAGGGGCTTCTTGCCCGTCGCCCATTTCGAGCCATTCCGCTTCATTAAGAGAATCTGGTTTCCACAGTACCGATGAACAAACTTAAGATATCTCAGCTAACTTATGCACTTTGAAATGTTGTTTTCGAGGTCGCCAAAGATTGTCGCTCAGCACCTTCGGCTAACCACCAAGACCCCGCATAAGAAAAGCTCTCAATCGATTGTAATTCATGGTTTTGTGCACATCTGAGTAGCGAAAAAGGTGGCAAGTAGGCTTCGATTCGATCAATTTAGCTATCTTTTCCTCAGCTATTCACCACCCCCAAAACAGAATAATATGGGACAGTATCTCGCAATCGGCCTCGTCACAGTCGTAGTCGCCTCCAAAACGGAAATGGAAAAGGGAAAAATCTCCCAAGCAGAATTGATCGCCGAGATGGAAAGGCAGCTGCACTTTGCGCCTGCGTTGTTTGAACTCCAAGAGACGGCAGACAGCCTGCGGTTCTTATTGAAGCAGGATGTCTTGCAGGCACAATTGCTCCCGTTTCTAGAGGAATTCTATCCATTCGTGTATGACGAGGATGACGAAGACGGCTCTGGGAAGGCGCTGACCCGATTGAGAGCGACCGAGCCCTCCACATGGCTCGAAGTGGCGGAGGGAAAATACTTCTATTCGTTTCAAG
This sequence comes from Bacteroidota bacterium, assembly GCA_031375795.1. GTDB lineage: Bacteria > Bacteroidota > Bacteroidia > J057 > JADKCL01 > JADKCL01. The sequence goes on along the minus strand of JANMIM010000722.1, from coordinate 2,929 downwards.
AAGATCGGTATGGCCACGGCGACACGCTTTATTTCAAGAAGGATTTCAGGCCCAAAGTGAGGATTTCCTACAAGCACATCCTGCTTTCCATGGAAGGGAAAATCATCATGGAGGAGTATGGCCGGCAATTCCACTTTTTCAAACACTGCATGGTGCAGGCTTTTGCAAAGCATCCCTTGGCCGGGGCGCTGAGGGTTTATATCACGGGCTGAGCTGCCCAGTTCTCCTCGTCCAACTCAGAACCGTATTTCCATCAACCACTTCAGTTCAGTGGTAGGGAGAATCAAAATCTCAGTTTTAACGGCAGATGCTCAACGATTCGCCCCCAAAAACCCATCCAAATTTTCCCCCACCCGCACCTCAGGAAAGGCATTCTTGAGCTTCTTTTTGATCGACAAGAGGCTCTCCAACCGCCTGAATTCCTGGAAGAAATTCCCCCATTCCATTCCCGACGGTGCAAAAAACGAACATACGTTTTGGTCGATCCCAAGTCCATCCGCCATTTCCCAAAGCCAAAACCGCCAAGCCCTTGATCAAACCTGCAAAATCCTAATCGAGACATGTATCCCGCAAATGCTCATCGCAGCTTTGGAGCATTGTTTCAATTCACAACTAAAATGTTTCGCATGAAAAAGTTCTTGATTACTCTCACTCTTTTGATTCTATTGGCGAATGCGCAAGGCTTTGCCCAATCCAACATGCCCGTTTGGAAATTACCTGTCGCTGCCGGCACGACGTTTCGTGTAGATATGGATGCCCAAACGCATGTTCCCCTTCGCAGGCATTTCATGATTTCAGAAGTGCCCGGCGGAGGAGGGCTGCAAATCACTGCTGCTGCTGCTGGACAGGTGCATTTGTTTCCTGAACTCAGCATTATGGGTTTTTGCAATGATTCCTTTCCCCATCCTGACGAAGATTGTGGCCCTAAACCGATGATTGTAGACCATGGCAATAATTTCTTCACGGTTTACAGCTACATGGACTCGTCTTCCTATGCCGCCTATGGCATCTATGACGGAACGACCGTGGTTGCTGGCCAAATCTTGGGTCAAGCCCGGCAGGGTGGTGCTACGGGGCTGCGCAAAGTACACTTCGAAGTCCTGCAGCCGAATGATCCCAATTGGCTCAATAGCCCTTTGCACCAACTCGTGCGTAGCATTGTCACTGTGCGTACACGCAATGGATCTTATCAATATGACAGCCAAAATAGAAGTCCGGTCTTTCAAATTGGGACACAGCAGCGGCAATTGGTCGCTGGTGAAATCTTGAGTGTCAGTGCCGCCAAAATGGAGTCTAGCTTCGTGCAGACCAGTGGTTTTGCAATCCAATTGTTTCCAAATCCACTGACCCAAGATGCGACTTTGCACATGCAGGTTTCATTGCCGGTTGCCGCTGCTGTTTCGGTCACCGTGCGCAATTTGCAAGGTGCTATTGTGGCGTTGCCATTGACAAGACATAGCCTTGAAGCTGGAGAATCGATTGTACCCTTGAATCTCGCGGAATTGTCATCGGGGCTTTACATGGTCCAAGTGAACGCAGGGAGTTTCACACAATCGACAAAAATTGTGGTGCGCTGATATTTCGGGAAAATAGAAATCCACACGGCCATCTCGGGTAAACCGGGGTGGCCGTTTTCTTGGTGCGCATAGGCCGCGCACACGTCATCGCCAAGCCCTAAGCCAAACCCGCAATCTCCTCATTCGCGCGTGTAGTTGAATCAGCAGCCTTGCATCTTGGAAGTCCATTCACCCTTGATTACCAATTTGCCATGGGTAACCCTACCACTGAAGAGAAGCAAAAAGCACCCGCTGCTTGCAATGAGTTTGAGAGCGGCTTCATGGGCATGTCGATGATGCCGCCAGTATTCAAGCTGTTCTGCGGCGATGACAAGTCCGCTACGCCAGTCGCCAAACAGGAGCAGAGCGACGGGCCGCCCAATCCCTATGCGGGATTTGCCGCGACGATGGAGAAGGTGCTCAGCTGCGACGATAGCTTTTTGGAGGGTACCCTGCTAGATAGTTGGGGCATTTACCACAATCCCTCCTTGCCCAGTGAATGCAACGCTGTGATCACCAAGGTGTACCGTGCACGGTTTTGGAAGGCGGGCTATGAAAAGAGTCCGCAGGAATTTGCCCGCCTCGCCCTCGCAGACATGGCGGCCCTCAAGCCAACCCTCGAAGGCAACGGTATCCTCGCAAATCCGGTGCTCAGCCAAATGCGGGCCGTGCTCGCTCCGATCCTGAATCCCGACAGCGGCAGCGCGGACGCCAGCTCGCTCAGCTCTGCCTTGCAAGCAGCGATCCTGCAATACCAGCTGAACGCCCCGCTGGACAAGAAAGGACAAGACCAGCTGGAGTATGCCGAACGGATGAATCGCGTACTGAACGCCGCCGCCAATATCCTCTCCCCCGAACTGAGCGCGGAGATTCCTGGGCAAATCTTGAACCCGGCATCGCCCTACAATTTCCTTTCCTACAAAGCCTCCAAGGAAATCGGCGATACCAACATGCGTGGGCTCACGGCGCTCTTCAGGGCGCGCTGGGAGGCGAAAAAAATGAAAACCCGGCTGGAAAAACTGGAGTTCGGGCGCGAGCAAGGCTTGAAAAGTCTACTCGACCCTAAGAAGCATCGCAAGATGTTGCGAGCACTTACAGGGCTGAACGAGGCTGGCATCGAGCAGCAGGCAGCAGTGATTCAGGGGGCGATCCAGAAGTACATCCTCGACCGCCTTGATGCCATCGCGGCAGACCCTGTGCTCACGCCGATCGCCAAGAATGGCCTGGCGCTGCCCCCCGACAAAGCAAGGTCCAGCAACACCAAAAAGAAAAAGGTCGCCGACATCGCCTACGCAGACGACAGGGAGGTGACCAAATGGGAGGTGACCCCCGAGACTACGCTTGCGGAGACGCGCGAAACGCTGGGCGATGAC
>JANMIM010000680.1:0-11354 GCA_031375795.1 Bacteroidota bacterium | reverse complement strand
CCCTCGCATCCGCCATCTCAGCCCCATCGAAAAAAAGGGACTTTGGGGATTTCAAGACCAAAAGGGCAAAGTCAGGATTCGGTGTCGGTATGCCGATGTAAGGGACTTTTCAGAAGGACGTGCGGCCTTCAAGGTGGATGGCGCCATCAAGCCAGGAAAATTTGAAGGCAACGAAGTTCCCAACAATCTCGCAGGCGACAAATGGGGATTCATGGACACGCTCGGCCATGAAATCATCCCGCCAAAGTTTCAAGAGGTAAAATGGTTCAGAGAGGGCTTGGTTTGGGTACAGGCCCCTGCGGAGCAAGGCGGGCTGTGGGGTATCCTCGACAAGCAGGGAAATACCGTTTTGGATTTTTGCTGCGACCTTGCCTATTCTTTTGATGGAGGATTCGCTGCCGGACGGTCGCCCGATTCCAAGAAATGGTGGGTGATCAACCGAGCAGGTGAGCGGCTCGGGACTGCCGAATTTGACCTTGTCGAATTGCAGGGCAATGGAAAGGCCATCGTGAAAAAGGGGAAAGAAAGTTATTTGCTGGATTGTGAGACCATGCAATTGAGGGCCGGCCCCTATACTGAAATCGCTCGGTTTCATGACCGTTTGGCGATCTTCCGCACACCGGATGACCGCTACGGAATGCTCGACACAGCAGGTAAAATCGTCATTCCCGCACAGTACGAGTTCCTGATGAATTTTTGGGAACAGCGGGCGATCTTTCGCCAAAATGGAAAATATGGCTACCTGAATGAAGAAGGCCAAGCGCGAATCGCAAATACCTATGATTTTGCAGACTGGTTCCACGAAGGCCATGCCGCCGTGGGAATTGGGGGCAATTTTGGGATCATCGACCTCAATGGGGAGCCGCTGGTCCCCCTCATATTTGACGGGGCCACTGCCTTTAACGCTGGCTTTGGCTGGGTATGTATGGGCTGCGAGCCCTTTTTGTCGGGCAAAAATTACCCCAGCATGTTTACCGGGGGCAGATCGGCACTCGTCAATCCAAAAGGCGAGTTGTTTCCGATCCCCTCAGATTGGGAACAAACGTTGAACAATAGGAGATTCGCATTGCAGCCGATTTTTTCCAGCCATGAAATCAAGGCCCTGCAAGACAAGCTCAGCGGCATCAACCCAACAACGCCAGAGGATTTCATCGGAGGGAAATAATGCCCGTCGGCTGATGGATTTCATGGCAAACTGGGCTGGGAAAGACAGCGATTGAAGGGTGCGTTTACAAGGATGAAAAATGAAACCAAATAAATGATCTCGCAACTCAAAAAAATGATCGGTCCGCTCGGTCCTTTCGTTTCCTTCAAAGACCGATTGAGCGACCAATCGAAATGGAAATTGTCGCTCTCTGAATCGGATTTGCCTGGCTTGAGGCTCATTTTGGTAATGCCGGATGCAGAATTGGTGGAGCAGGGAATGGATCCCGATGAAATCTGCGACCTCGTATTGGGGGGAATTACGGAAGTCGCCAAAAACATTGCATTGGCGCCAGTTTTGACAATATTGGAAGAACTGCTTGCGCTCCCAGAGCGCCGATGTCAGACACTGGATGCCATTGGGGCGATTGGCAATAGGAGGGCATTTCCTTTGTTGGAAAAAGTCTTTGAATCCTTGCCAGCATGGGGAGAAGAAGTGGCGGTCTCCTTGGCATCTGCACTGGGAATGCTGGGTGGTGTGGAAGCAATGGCGTTGTTGGAGCGCCTCAAAATGCGCTATCCTGCAAATTCAGAAGTGCAAGAGGAGATACGTATTGCGCAAATGAAATGAAAACAACCGTAACTGGGTGTACGACAAATTTGGCAGGGCCACTAACAGGTGCCGAATATGTCATACACCCGTAAAGCCCACTGACCGTATGCCTATCGCATTGGGTGCACGTATTTTTGGATACATGCGGTCTTGATTCACCGTTGCACGATACCTATCTTGGTCCCATGAACAAAATGATCATTGTACTCGCAATATTCGGTTGCTGGGCGTGCCATGTGCATGCGCAGGCACCCGAGCCTCGCGCCCTGCAGGTGCGGCACGCGCTCTTCGTGCACGCGGGCGGCGCAGAGGTGGGCGTGGGGCCCGGATATGAATTGCAACTCTCCAAGCCCGGCGGATTCACCTTGGGCTGCGCATTGGGGTTGCCGCTCGTGCACAGCACATGGCACAGATATTATTCGCCGATTTCATTGAGTCCCGCGATCAACCTCATGCATGGCAGGCGCGCTTGGAAAATGGAGTTGGCGACCGAATACAATTATTTCCTGGAATGGGGACGTGAAGCCTCTGGCGAACGCACGCCTTACACCGTGCACACGCTGGCATGGATGGGCGGCGTGCGGCGGCAGTTGCCTTGGACCGGATTGATCGTGCGGGCAAATCTGGGCGTGAAGGTGCTGGATATCGGCCCCCGCGCGAAATTGTTGCCGGCGGCGACTGTGAGCCTCGGTTACCTCATGGGTAGCAGGAATACCCCCGAGACCAAGCTTCCACCCAAGCCCATTTTTCACTTTGGGCACCATGTCGGGCCAGCCTACAGCGGGGGGCACAAGACCTTGCAGCTCCAGGTCGCGCCCATGGTAAGCGCTGGGCTGCAACGGGCATCGCCTCCCTTCAAAACCTACAGCACGCAGTTGTACAAATGGACCTATGATTATCAATTTCAGACGCAGTGGGCGGCACAGGCGGGCTTGATGGCTGACTTGGGAAATGCAGATGCCATTGCGGGGTTGCGGCTTGGGTTAAATGTGGGCCTGCGGCAAATCAACATCGATTGGCGCGAACGGATTTATCACAATTCCACATCGGGTTACCGATTGTCGGGGGATTCCCAAACACATATCGAGGACCTGCAACTCACCTTTGAGATGAGCGCCTGCCTGCGGCTGCGCACCCTGCAAGCCAATCCCTGGATCTTGCAAGTGGGTGCTGCCACCGGCACTACCCGCAGCTTGAGGGACAATTCAACTTACAGCAACGAATTCTACCCATCTCAGGGCATTTCTCCAAACACGCCTGGGTATGGCATCGGGCCGTTGCTCAGAGCTTCCAAACAATTTCAGATCGGCAACCACGCCATAGAACCCTTCATTTCCAGCCAAGGGAGCTTTTATTTGTATCGCTACATGCCACAACTCAATCACTGGAGCACCACGGCAGGGGTCATGCTTTGGTTGTAGCCGCCCGAGGCAATGAAAAATCGGATGAGGGCAGAGCGGTCTTGGGGCATGGGGATGGAAATGGATCAAGCAGTGGTGACGGCATCATTGTTGGCTGTGGCGGCAGGCTCGGCGAGGGGCGCTGCCGGCCGGGTAGGGAAGAAGCCCACCACAAAAAACAGGATGCCATACACGATCACCGTCGCCAACACCATGAAAAAGAGCCGCACGTACAGAATGTCGGCGGGGATTTTGTAAAAGATCGAGTAGAACCGCACCTCCTCATGTCCGTCATCCATGTAGCCGACGAACACATGGTAGGGAATGCAGGAGGTCAATTGAATCAAGAAGCAGCAAGCTAGCTGGTAGATCCACAGCTTGCGACCACCGTTGAGCATAAGTGGGCCAATCGCTGTCGAGGACTGCCGGTAGAAGTACATATAAAGAATGATGCCGATCCCTGACAGCGTCAACAAGACCATGGCGTTGCCGTCTTCGCCATTTCCCGCTAAGAGGATGTTTGCGATCAAAAAAATCAGATTGGCCAGCACTGCCCAGCCAAATCCGCTCATCATTTTTAGTTTTTCCATGGTTGATTCAATCGAAAATGGGCCACCATCGGTCTAAAGCATTGAAAGTCTCAGATTGTGGATGGAAGATAACGGGTCGATTTTGATTTCCCAAAGTCGGCATGACCTTGGGGAGTCATTGGCGCAAGGCGTGCGGCTACATTTTGGGGGTAATGCCTTACTTGCCGCTGGGGGTGTCGGTGGCAATCGCGTGGGCGGGAGGCAAATGAAGCGGAATCGCCGACCTTGACCGGCATTTGCACAGGGGGCATGTGCAAAAAACTATGCCTTTATCCACACTTATCCACATATCCACCAATATCTAGCCACGGCTTGGGAGCAAACTAGTGCCTAACTTGTGCCCTCGTTGGTAGGAATTTGCTATCGGTGTGACCGCTTTTGATCCCAATGGGTTGCATGCGATAGCTGAACAATTACCGACACGATCTTACATTGTCCACAAAACATTGAAATTTGAGCAACCGATGGGGTTTTGTGTGCGTAAAGCACCCCAGGTACCTCGGTAAATTGTTAAATTCTCATCAACGAAAACATCTCGTATGAAAAGCACGAAGCGTCTGATTTCTGCACCAGTCCTGTTGACTCTGCTGCTCCTGCTAGGCTCCAACGCCTGGGCACAGCAAGTCAATGATCTTCTCCTGTTGCAATCCCTTGAAAATCCGCTGGAAGGTACGATGGTCGATGTCCAGGCCGCCGTCCACCAAACCTGGAGAGACAAGGGCGTCTTGAAAATCAGGAAGCAACAAGAGGGTGATGCCCCGGGATCTTTCCGCACACTGTATGAATTTGACAAGGCCGGCAACCTGCTTCATACCGAAAACGGCACCAAGGCACAGACCATCGCCTATGATGCCGATGGCCACCTGCGCAAGGTGAGCAACTTCGACAACCACAAGCTGGCCAGCGTCCAGTACTTCTACTACGACCGCAAAGGCGTGCTCAAGAAGTCCGTTTTGAAGTCTGAAGCAGACGCCAATGAAATCGAGGGCACCTATGATGCCCAAAACCGCCTGAGCCGCGTGCGCCACTACTCCAAAGGCATCGCCACCAAGACGGTGAACATTAACTACACCTACAATGAGTCTGGCGCCCTCGTCGCCATGTCGGCCCCCGGCCTCAACGCCACCTACCTGTACTCAGATGGCAAGCTCAACGAGCTCAAGGAGTAAAAAGTAGGCCTGAGCACCCAGACCAATTTCATCTGGGAGCGCAGCGCCCTCAAGGAATGGAAGAAGTACGAGGAAAAGGACGGCGACCTCATCCTCTCCGAGACCTTTGCAGTGGACTACAACGCGGCCGGCTTGCCTGCACGCAACACCGCCAAGGGCCGTGGCCCGACCGCCAAGGCGCTCGTGACCAATGTCTTCTACGACGGCTTTGAGCCTGGCTCGGTCGCCATGCGCGGCGATGACTGGGATGGTGGCGGCTATGGCTACGGCACCCCCGTCGTCATCACCTGGTCCAACCCCGATGCAGATACCCGCGTCACCGACAGCATGTATGCCCTCAAGCTCCAACTCAAGCCCGGTGTAGGCCAGGAAATGCCCGAGATCAAGAACATGACCTTGCGCCTCAACCACCAGCTCACCAACAAGGAGATCGGCAACGTCGTACTGCGCAAAAAAGGCAATACCAATGAGTTCTACATCGAGGAGCAACTCCCCTTGATGGAGGGTGGCAACACCATCTACCTCGATGTCGAGACCCAACTCGGCCACTTCACCTCGGGTGAGCGCTTCATCACCTACAAGAATCCCAACCGCGAAATCACGGTCAAGAACCTCCACGTGCTCGCCATCGGCATCGACGACTATGTCGACGACAACCTGGACCTCACCAGCGCCAACAAGGACGTGCAGTCCATCGTCTCCTCGCTGGAGGCTCAAAAAGGCGGTGTGTTCGGGGAAGTCAGGACCAAGACCCTCAGCAACGCAGACGCCACCAAGGCCAACATCGAGGATGCCATTCGCCAGATCAAGGGCAAGGCTGCCAAGGATGACCTCGTGCTGATCTACTTTGCAGGCCACGGTGCAGAGAGCAATGGCAATTTTTACCTGAAGCCCACCGACGTGAAGACCGATCCAGCCGAAATGGAAATCTCCAGCGTCGACAACCGCTGGGTGCTCGAGGAAATCAGCCGCTACAGCGCACCGACCCTCTACTTCCTCGATGCCAGCTACCCCTCCAAGGCCGATGCAGGCGCCGCTAGCTTGGGCAATGCCAACATGGACGCCGTCACCAGCGACTTTGGCAACGTCATCGACAGCGACGACGACATCAGGATCTTTGTGAGCAGCACGAGCGCCAAGCAAAAGAGCAACACCGCCGGCGCCGACAAGGGCAGCGTCTTCACCTCGGCCATGCTCGAAGGCCTCGATGGCAAAGCCGACAAAAACGCAAACGGCCTCGTGACCGTCGAGGAACTCGGCGACTACGTCTCCGACCGCGTCCTCGGCCAAACCAACTGGAAGCAAAAGCCCATGGTCGTCAAGCGCGGCATCGGCATGGTGCCTCTGGCCAAGGTCAAGTAAGTGAAAACTGAACAGTGACAAGTGAAAAGTGAAAAGAGGCACAAGTGGCAACTTTTCACTTTTCACTTTTCACTCCCCTCACTTTCCCCTTCCCCCACTGTTCACTTTTCACTTTTCACTCTCCCACTTTTCACTATATTTGGCTATGATGCGAAAATCTGTCTTGTTTTTCCTGCTCGCCAGCCTCTGTGGCTGGGGTGCATTGCATGGCCAGGAGCGGGTGATCTTCAAGGACGATTTTAAGGACAATTCCCACGCCTGGGCGATCCAAGACGACGAGAAGGCCCGCGCAGAGGTCGTCAATGGCCATTATCAACTGGAGGGTAGGCAGCCCGAAGCCGTCTCGATCTTCTTGCTCGAGGAATTGCCGCTCAATTCCAACCAGGATTTTACCATCCAGACCAAGCTCATCCAGAAATTTGGAGCCAAGGAAAATGGCTACGGTTTTGTCTGGGGCGCCGCCGATGAAAGCAACTACTATGCCTTCAACGTCAATGCCGCCGGCCAATACCGCGTCGTGCGCTGCAACCAAAGCAACGTCGAGGAAATCAAGGCATTCACCCAGACCACCGGCCTCCTCAAAGCCGATGTCCCCAACGAAATCAGCCTGCGCAATGTGAGCGGCATGATGTCGTTTTACATCAACGACCAGTTTGTCTGGAGCATGCCCAACCGCACATTCCTGGGCAACCGTGCCGGGTATGTGATGTATGGCAAGATGGAAGTGGAGGTCAATAGCATCGAGGTGCTGGAATTGCAGGCCATGCCCGAGATTTTTGCGGAGCAATTTGACGACAACAGCCGCGCTTGGGTCGCAAGCGCAGCCGACAGCGCCTACTGCATGATGGGCAAGGGCCGCATGCGCATGAAGCAGCAAAAAGGAGCCGCCCAGACCTACAAGCTCCGCGAAATCCTCGTGAATCCTGAGCGCGACTTTGAGATCGAGGCACAGATGAAGCAGGTGACGGGTTCCCAGGAATTTGGCTATGGCATCGCTTGGGGCATGAAGGACAATCAAAATGGATTTGCCTTCTTGATCCGCAGCCTGGGATCCTTCAGCATACGCAAGATCGAGAATGGCCAGGCCAAAACGGTCGTCGACTGGACGCCGAGCAACCAGATGCTGCACCTGCGCGGCACCCCCAACAAGCTCGTGATCCGCAAGACTGGCTTGCGGTACAATTTTTATCTGAACGATATCTGGATGGCCGAGGTACCCTTTGCCACCATGCCGGGCCAGCAGGTGGGCTTCATGCTCGATGGCGAAAACCTAGTGGAAATCGATTTCCTCGGCGTGCGCGAAGGGCAGAAAAGTTATGTGCCGCAGCCGCCGGTCGTGACGCTGATCACCCCGCAGGGCGACGACATCACCGTCGACGCCAAAACCATCCTGTTCAAGGCCGGCATCAAGAGCGACTCCAAGCTCAATGGCCTCAAGCTCATGGTCAACGATGAACCCGTGCAGCTGCAAGCCAAGCGGGATCCCGACGGCAAGTACGACATTCTCATCGACCAGGAGCTGGCGCTCAAGCCGGGCTTCAACGACATTCGGCTCATGGCCAAGAACGAGGACGGCCTCATCCAGCGCTTTGGCTTGCGGGTGGCTGTGAAGACACCCGACCAGCCGATCAAGCGCGTGGGCAACGACTATGCCCTCTTCATCGCCACCGACAACTACACCGAGTGGGGTCACCTCGTGAACCCCGTGAACGACTGCCGCACCATCGCCCAGGAGCTGGAAACCAATTATGGCTTCAACACCGAGATGGTGATCGACGGCACCCGCAACGACATCCTCAAGAAACTCAAGGAATATGCCCGCAAGGTCTATACCGACGGGGATCAGCTGCTGATCTTCATCGCCGGCCACGGCAAGTTTGACGAATTGTTTGGCGAGGGCTACGTGGTCTGCACCGATGCCGCCAAGGACGACGAAGGCAACAATACCTACATCGCCCACTCCAACCTGCGCACGATCGTGAATGCGATCCCCTGCAAGCATACCTTCCTGATGATGGACGTCTGCTTTGGCGGAACGATCGACCCCTTCATTGCCTCAGGTGGCGGCCACCGTGGCGAGGGCGATCCAGGAGGCGGCAAGGAGCTGACGCAGAGTGACTTCATTGCCCGTAAATTGGCGTTCAAGACCCGTCGCTACCTCACCTCGGGCGGCAAGGAATACGTGCCCGACGGCGTGCCAGGCAACCATTCGCCCTACGCCCGCAAGTTTCTGGATGCCCTGCGCAACTATGGTGGCCACGACCGCATCATGACCCTCGCCGAGTTGGTGCTGTACTTTGAGCGCCTTATCCCCGAGCCCAGGTTTGGAGAATTTGGGGCGAATGAGCCGGGTAGCGACTTTTTGTTCATTGCGAGGTAGGGCGATTTAAGATAACAATGATAGTAGGAAACAGCATCTGATGAATTCCGAAATGGTGCAGACCAAACATAGACGGCTTCATAAGAAAATTGTCGATTCGGTGATTTGATCTGGGGGCAAATTTATTCTGCATCAACACGCGTAAATATATCTGATATGAAAAGCATTGTCGAAGAAGTGAAGCAGAGCCTCGTAAATGCCACGTCGGCGTTTGAAGGTTCCGATGTTGTAAAAGGCTACCAAAAGGCAATTGTCGATTTTGAGGAGCTCGTGCGGAGGGGACTGGCGCAAAAAAGGGGAAACCAGTTGATGTCGCCGGTCGATGCCCATCTCTCTACGCAAGGTGTGGACGATCCAAACGATCTTTTGCAATTTCCGCATCAGTTCTGAGCAGATTTTGGTTGAATGCCTGACTAATGATCAATGTACCCTAGATATCGCCTCCTATAAGCATCATGGATTGCCCCTAATTTGCCTCCACTTCGGCATCGCTATGAACCAAATCGGTTCAGCGCTGATTAAAGGCTCCCTAACCTCTGCAATCTGAATAGAAGAACCACACCCCATGCCAACTCCCACCCTCCTCCGCTGCCCATACTGCCTGCAAAACGTAGAGCGATTCCTGCGTGACACCAAGACCAATGTCCCGCATTGCCCCAATTGCCGCACCGATATCCCCAAGACATTTCTGGACTCGGCCCTGATGCTGCGCACCATGGTCGGGGTCGTGGGCTTCTCGGGACACGGCAAGACGGTGTACCTCACCTCGCTGTTCTCTACGCTCAAGCGCTTCTCCAATTTCTGGAACGGCTATTATTTCAGGAGCCTCGACGACTTCACGCACCGTGTCATCTATGAGCAGGTGCCGCTGTTTGAAAAAGGTGACCTGCCAGAATCCACCCCCGCCAACTTCCCCAATCCGGCCCTCGTGCACTACCATCAGTTGCCGGTGTTTGACGATGCCTTTGTGGGCTATTACGACACGGCAGGGGAGGTCTTCAACGACGCCAACCAGATCGCCCGTGCAGGCTTTTTTGTTGCCCACTCCGACACGGTGCTCTTCATCGTGAGCATTCCCGACTGCGACGAGGGCGAACTCGACGATGAGATGAGCCGTTTGCTGGACACCTACATCCGGGCAGCAGACGACAAGCTCAATACCAACATTCGCAGCAAGCAGCGACTGGTGGTCATCTTTACGAAATCTGACCTTCCGAAGGCCAAGCTGAGCCAAGAACTCCGCTCCTGGCTCACCGACGGCATCGCCGAGTACTATGCCATGAACCTGGGCGACAAATTGCTGGACCTGGGCATGGCCTCGGTGCGCATCGAGGAGTGGCTGCGCCAAGACCTCGGCTGCACACGCTTTTCAAACATGGCGCGCGACCACTTTCTCGAGGTGCGCTACACGATCGTGAGCGCGATGGGCCTCGGCGAAGAAGACGAATCAGATAAGCTCAATCCCATGCGGGTGCTCGATCCCTTTTTGTGGGTGCTGGACTTTGCACGGCGCGACGCCACCGTGGTCATCAAGACCAGCTTGTTCAAGCGCATGGTCAATTGGTTCAAACGCAAAAAAGACAAGGGAATGCCGCTCCCCGCGCCACGTTGATTTTTCTCCAAGCCCATGAAAGTTCATCGCTACATCTACACCCGTCTCTCCAAGGACATTTCGCCCACCGGCAAAAATGGTTTCCAATCGGCGTTTCTGCCAGGCGACATCCTCGCCAACAAGGACGTCATGGAGATCGAGTCCCACATCCACTTTCCCGAAGGCAGCCAAGTGGCATCGCAGTCGGTCGTGTTTTACAAGCAGGTCAAGGGAGAATTGTACATGATCCTGCTGAACCTGAGGCCGCTTTCAGAGATCAAGGACGAGCATGGTCGCAGCGGCACCTTTCTCTGTCAGGGCTTCTTGATCGCCGAGCAGGACTGGCGGCCGATCTGGAGACTCTCAGACTTGCAGGAACTCCTCTTGCCGCACCTGTTCACGACGCTGGACCAAGTGCTCAATACCCCTGCCGTGGACCGCACGGCGGGCCGCATCGCCCCGCTGGAGATCCACGTGCCGCCCGGCCATTGGGATGTGGCGTTGCGGGAGATGGAGGAGGAGCCCGAGGAGGAATTGCTGATGGCGCTCTACCAAGTCGCCCGGCAGCAGGACCGTGACCTCGCCATCGTGGTCGAGGGGCAACCCGCAGACATCTTCTCGCGCTTGGAGAAGTGTGTGATGTTCCTGCCCGAAGTCCTGCGGCCTCATGCGGCCTGGGACGACGCCTTTGACGGCGGCAAGATCTTCTTCTCGCCGATGCGCATCTTTGGATACAGCGAGGTGCTGCCCACGACGGGCCGGCCCGTGATTTTTCCCGCTGACCGAGGCCCGGCAAAATGGCCGGAACCCGCGATGGCCAAGCTCGGCAAGCCCGGCGACCCATTTTCAGTGTGGTTGCTGGAGGTGTGTGTGAATCCTGTGCCACGTGCACGGCTCGATGCGATGTATGCCTTGTCGGAGGCCATGGTTTCGGGCCGCCCGACCTCGCCGACGATGCAGACCGACTCGATCTTTGAGATCGTGAACAAAGACACGATTCGCAACCTCTTTGTCCAGGGCTTGCTGGTGCACATGGACAAGCGCTGGGCTGAAAAAATGGCCGATCTCACCACGACCAGTCAGCAGCTCGCCATTTGGCTCAAGGG
>JANMIM010000678.1:0-3778 GCA_031375795.1 Bacteroidota bacterium | reverse complement strand
CCCCTGAAACACTGAAATATCTAATGGCGAAGGGACTGAAGACCCCGAAGACCATTTTGCTCCCACCCGATATGCCGATGGGCAAACAATTGGGCTCCAGTGGGTTTGTGCGGCAAGGCATTAATTATGCCAGCATTGAATTCCTCATAGCTCAGCACGTGGTCAAAGCTGCCAGAGGCAGTCACAGCGTCAAAAATGCCAAAATCGGAGGGCTTCACCTCGCGCATGTCGCGGTGGTAGACATTGAGGCCAGTCTCCTTGCAGTGTTTGTATTGGCCCTCTGCCAGCACGACGCCGGTTTCCTTGATTTTGTACTTGGTCTTGAGGTATTGCAGGATGCCTCCCCAGCCACAACCGAGGTCCAGCACCTTGCTGCCTTCGTGAATGTTGCACATCTGGGCGATGTAGTCACACTTTGCATTTTGTCCTTCCTCGAGGGTCATCGAGAAGTCACCCATGAATCTCGCATTGCTGAAGTGGGCGTTCTTTCCGAGGCTCAATTGGAAGATCTTGTCGGGCATCGTGTAGCAAAAATCCAGCTCTTCTTGCTTGGTCTTGACATAGTGTACGCCAGGACTCTTTCCCGTGTCGTCGGTTGGAATAAGGACAGTTTCAGTTTCAGCCATTTTCTTAGGGGGTTGATATTTACCACGCCTTGGACACCCAAGACCTATACGGAGGCGAAATTATGCAAAAAACGATTCTGCTTTTTCCAACAGACAATAAAATTGCATGGATTCCCGGTACAACTCTCCTCCGCGGACGCCCTGCCTACCAAAAAACAATTGGGAGGAAAGCCGCGGCCCACCTCCCAATTGTATCAAGCAGATGTAATCCTCAGGATCACTTCTTCTTTTTGCGATCCTTTTGCTCCTTGTCGTAGGCATCCTCGAGGGAGTCCCACTTGTCACGTGCAGCCTTGAGCGGACCATAGACAGCGCCGATGGCTGCATTGGCTGAGGCCTCGTCGGCAGCACCTGCGGCCACGGCTGCATCGGCTGCGTCGATCGCCTCGTCGGCAGGATCCACGGCATCGTTGATCTTGGCAATCAAGCTGCTGCTCATCGTCTTGCCAGCCAACTTGCTGCGGGATTTGGAGATTTCCTCTTCCAAGCCAGCAATTTCAAACAACTGACCTGCAAATCCCTTGCTGATGATGTCGTTGGTGGCCTTCATCGCCTCAGCCTTCTTGTCTTCGTCGGTGATTTTCTCTGCCTCGGCCCATGCTGCCTCTGCACGGGTTTTCACTGCGGCAAGTGCAGCGGCAAACTGCGGCATGTCGGTGGTCATCGAGGCGATGTGGGCAAGGTTTTCTTTCCAGTCTTCCGTCTGGCCAGCGACGCTGGGTTTGCAACCGGTCGTTGCAATCGAGATGGCGACAAACAACATGGTCGCAACCATCATCATTCTCCTTGAAAAAGTGTTCATGCTATTATTATTAATAGGTTAAAGTGATACATGCAATTTCGGTAGCCTCCGCTTGGTCACGCCAGCGTATGCTCCATCAAATCCAATGTTACCTATACTTTGTACTTGTGGCAATTAAGTCACGAGCCACGAATATAGGAACCTATTTTCAGTTTTCAAAAACCAATTTTCGATGTCAATGGCCGCAAAGGCTACAAGATGTAGCCTCCTTGTGGAAAATCTTTGGCGTCCAAATCCGCAGAAATTTCGACCTTGCTTGGCACACGTATCGGCTTGGGAGTTGGAAATGGAAACTAAAATCGGGGCAATCATATTGGCTGGCGGACAAAGCAGCCGAATGGGCAAGGAAAAGGGCTTGGTGCCCTTTCGTGGGAAACCGATGGTCCAATGGGTGATCGAAGCCGTGCTACCCCTTGTGTCAGACATCGTGGTCGTCGCCAATGATCCCGGCTACGATCGGTTTGGTTACCGCGTTGTCGGCGATGATTTTCCCGAGGCTGGGCCAGTGGGCGGCCTTTGCACCGGCCTGAGAAACATCCGCACACCGATCAATTTCGTGCTGAGTTGCGACATCCCGCTCATTTCCACCGATTTGCTCAGGCACCTGCTGGAGCAGATGGGAGACGAACCTGCAATCGCCGCGCAAACCGAGGGCCGCCGGCAACCATTGGTGAGCATCTATCGCCGCGAATGCCTGCCGGAAATCATCGAGAACCTGGCCGTGGGCAAGTTGCGCATGGACGTGGCGTTGGCTGCGGCTGGCGGGGGATATTGTACATTTCCCGGGAGCATGCGTGGATTTGACCCCGATTGCCTGCGCAATTTCAACTCGCCCGAGGACATCGCTTCCTATGTTTCCTGACCTTCGTCATGCATGGGTGCGATTTTCGGCAGTTTTTGGAATGGTCAAAGAAGCTTAACTTGTGGCGGTGAAAATCAGGGTCAAATATTTCGGCATGGTCGCCGCGGTGCTCGGCAAGGGTCAGGAGGAAATCAATCTCCCCGCTGCAGAGCTCGATTTGCGAGTCCATTTTGCCACGCTCTACCCCGCGCTGAGCGACATGACCTGGAAGATCGCCGTGGATCAGGAGATCGTGGAGGGAACCGTCGCCCTGAGAAATGACGCGGAAGTTGTATTGCTGCCTCCCTTTGCTGGGGGATGAGAGACTGGACCAAACGCCCATGGAAGCACCAAAAGAAAAGAAGCACAAGAAAGTCTGGGTCGATGGCGCCATCGGCGCATCGTTCATTGGAGACAGCATCGCCAAGCACCAGTCCAAGACCGACATCGGTGCACACGACATCTTCCTCGGGCAGGTGCGTGCCGATGAGATAGGAGGGAAGCGGGTCGTCGCGATCGACTACAGCGCCTATGAGGAGATGGCCGACAAGGCGTTTCATGAGATTCGGGAGGCTGCCTTTGCCCAGTTTGACCTGAGCTGCATGCACATTTACCACAGCCTGGGCCGCGTCAACGCCGGTGAAATCTGCCTGTTTGTGTTCGTCTCCTCCAAGCACCGCAAAATGGCCTTTGATGCCTGCCGCCAAATCGTGGAGGAGATCAAAGCCAAGGTGCCGATCTTTGGAAAGGAAATCCTTGAGGATGAAAGTTTTGTTTGGAAGGAGAATGGGTAGGTGGAGGGGGGTTTTTTGATGGAATAGGTGATGAAAGTAGTAGGTAGTAGGTTGCCAGTGGCTTGCTGCTCATAATGTAACTCAAGCAAGATAATAACATGGTCGACATCACGCATAAAACCACCACGCTGCGCTGGGCGCTCGCCGAGGCTACTGTTGTCTTGAGCGAGCCTGCGGCCATGATTGCCCTGCTGGCAAATCAGGTCCCCAAGGGCAATGTTTTTGAGATGGCGAAAACCGCCGGGTTGTTTGCCGTGAAAAAGACCGCCGACATGATTCCCGATTGCCATCCGATTCCTGTCGAATACACGGCGGTGCGCTATTTCACTGAGGGTCTGGAGATACGTATCGAGCTCGAGGTCAAGGCGATCTACCGCACCGGTGTCGAGGTTGAGGCCATGCACGGCGTGAGCGTCGTCGCGCTCACGATGTATGACATGCTCAAGCCCATCGACAAGGGCATCGAGATCAAAAACATTCGCCTGCTCAAGAAAAAGGGTGGGAAGAGCGACTTCAAGGACAAGTTCAGGGAGGACTTGCGGGCAGCCGTGGTCGTGTGCAGCGACAGTGTCTCGGCCGGCAAGAAACAAGACAGTGCGGGCAAGGCCATCGTCGCCAAGCTCGAAGGCTGCATGGTGGCAGTGGCAGATTACGTGATCGTTCCCGATGAGGCGACGGAGATCCAAGCCCGGGTCAGGCATTATGCTGCCTTGGG
>JANMIM010000688.1:0-6875 GCA_031375795.1 Bacteroidota bacterium | reverse complement strand
GTCGTCGAGCAATTGGGCAGCGATTTGCACCGAATCGTCGGCCTTGCGGTTGCTGAATTTGCCCAAAAAGGACAGATTGGACTCATGCAGCCGGAAACGTCTGAGCGCTTTTTCCTGCAATTGGCCCGGCTGCCCCTCGATGATTCTTTCAAGGGCCTGGCTGGTCTTTGAAAACTCCGCCTCCGATTTCCGATCCACCAGTTCCTCGAGCAGCGACATTCCTTGCAAGAAATCATCCTGTCGCAATCGGTAGAATGAGAGGAAGGATTTGAACAACTTCATCCCCAACGACAGTAAGTCCTTGAACCGCTGTTCCTCGAAAGGATCGTCTTGAAAAACCACCCGGTACACCTTGTGGCGCTCAAGATTTTCTTCCAAATAAGATGGCGCGCTACCGACGATCAGGTCAAACAAGCAGGTGATGCGTTCGTGCTTGTTGAAAAACGGTGAATGTACAAAGTCGCTCAGGTGCCTCAGCTCCCAAGCACTCAACGTTGCAACCGCCTTGACCAGCTTACTGTTTTTCATTTTTGCATCATTGGCTCATGAAGGCAAATAGAATCATTTTTTTTTTCATCCGCGAGGGTGGGCCAAAAATACTTTTTCCACTTATTGGTCATTCTCCTTTCATCGTTTCCGATGCAGAACGAGGCATTGGACGTTGTGAACACCTCCTTTGGGGGAAATTGAAATCAAAAAGCCTCAGATAGATGACTAGTTTCCGAAAGGGAAAATACTGGAAATCCAGATTATTTTTTCCACTTCGCTTGATATTTGTTCTTTTTTTAGGGGCACAACGGGTAGATATTTGTAACAGATAAGCGGAAGGAACTTGGTTCTGGAAGCGGTTCAAAACCCTGTTGACGATGAGAAAAAAACTCTGGTTGACCCTTGCCATGCTCCTCCTTTTGGTGGGTAGATATGGCGTGATGGCGCAGACCAACGTCAGCGGGACGATTGTTTCCTCAATGGTGTGGACGGTGCAAAACGGCCCCTACATTGTCACAGGAGACATTTTGGTAGCGAGCGGCGCTACGCTCACCTTGGAACCCGGCCTTAGGGTCAGGTTTGACGGGGGCACAAAGATCGCGGTCGAAGGCGTGTTGAACGCAGTAGGCAGCACCACGGATTCGATCTTTTTCATGTCCAATCTGCCACAAGCTGGAAGCGGAGCCTGGCAAGGAATCAAAGTGTCGGGTCCGATGGGAGGTTTTGCAGGATTTGACTTCTGCCGCATTCAACACGCTGCCACGGCAGTCACGGTTGAAGGCGGTGTCTCTGGAAACCAAGTCGTTCTTCGAAATTCGGTTCTTAGGCAAAACTTGATCGGTGTGGCCGATCTGGGCGGAAACCAGGAAGTGCGCCGTTGTGGGTTCGAAGGAAACACAATAGCTGTTTCAGCCTGCGACATCGGCTTGGCACGTTGCACCTTTGACGCCAACGACCTTGCGGTATCCAGCAGCAGCTGCGACATCGACTCCTGCACCTTCAGCAACCAAGTCGTCGCAGCGGTGGACCACAGTGCCGGCCGCATCGCCCACTCGCTCTTTGCCTACAACAACATCGCTATCAATCAACACAGTGGTTCGCCACTCGATAGCATCAGGGCTTGCCAGTTTGCAGAAAACGACACCGCCCTGGTCTTGGCAGCAAGTCTGCCCGCGTTCCTTGAAAATGAACTTTGCGCAAATGGCGTAAACATCAAAGTCGCCACGGCCAGCAACGTGAGCATCGGCAGCAACTGCTGGTGCGAAAGTGACCCTGGCCTCATCGCAGCCAGCATCATCGACGGCAACACACAATCGGGTTTGGGATTTCTCAACAACGGTGCAGTGGTCTCGGGTTGCGCAGCTGTGAGCCGCGTATGGCCCGGGGATACCGACGACGATGGCACGGCACGGGTGCGTGACCTGCTCCACATAGGTGTCGCAAACGGCACGCTCGGCTACCCTCGGCAGGGTGCAGTGGCAGGTTGGTTGGGACAGGCTGGATTGCCTTGGGACTACAACTTCGGCATGGGGCTCAATTACCAGCACGCAGACTGCGATGGAAACGGAGTCGTGAACTTGGCCGATGCCGCCGCGATTGTTGCCAATTACGGGCAGTCGCACCAGAAGACCGACGGGCACATCAACACGGGTGGCATACCACTCTATATAGAAGTGCCCGCCAATGCCGCCGCAGGAGACACGATCGAGCTCACCTTGAAGTTGGGAACCGTGACCTATCCGGCGACCGATGTTTACGGGATCTCTTTCGGTCTGGGCTTGAATGCAAATGCGTTTGACCTAGCCTCTGCCAGCGGATCGCTCCAAGGCACTTGGCTGGGGCAGCCTGGCGCAGACTTGACCGACCTGATCGTGAAAGACAGCCGGCTCAATTGGGCCATTGTGAGGACCGATAACCGTGATAGCACGGGAAGTGGACGTCTCGCAGGGGTGACGCTCGCCATCATCGACGATCTCAACCGCTACGGTTCGCTCGACTCGCTCATCGAGGCCTCGGAAGTCTCGCTGATCGACAAGAACGGCAACCCGCTCGCGATCGACGTCTTCATCGTCACCGTCTACCCCAATGCCCGGCAGGGACTCACAGTGAGCCCCAACCCGTCCAACGACCGCCTCACGATCTTGCTGGACACGCTCCAGGCAGAGGAAGTGGCGATCTACGACAGCAATGGCCTGCGCATGTTTGTCGCAGAGGGCAAAATGGAAGGAAACATGGTCGTGCCGACCGATCGCTTCGCACCGGGGATGTACTTCGTGCGCGTGAGGTTGCAAAACGGCCTGCTGACCCAAAAGGTCATCATCTCAAGATAATTTAGCTTCACAGATACTATTACCGACGTTCTTTATTTTTCTTACCTACACGAGTGTACTGAAGGACACTGCTAACTTGATTGTTTGCCGGCCTCAGTGCCGGAGGACCCGGTGGCCCCAACACCCACCGATCCTACCAAAAAACCCTGGCGCTCGCTGGGGTTTTTGGTTTTTATACTCCCTGCTCGACTTTTCAAGGATTTCCTGACAACGCTCACCGTTGAAGCTGACATTGATCAATTTCCACTTACGGCTTTGCATTATCTTTGCCCCATCTCAAAGCCTATGCAATTTCCCAGCTCCGACTCTCCCAAAGGTGCCTATCAGGGGCTTACTTCGACCGAAGCCGCCCAGCGACTGCTACGCGACGGCTACAATGAGCTCCCGGGCTCCAAACCCAAGACCATCTGGAAAATCGCCTTTTCCGTGTTTGTGGAGCCGATGTTTCTTTTGCTCGTTTCCTGCGGGATCCTGTACCTGATCTTGGGCGACCTCGAGGGCGGATTGGTGCTCTCTTTTTTTGTAGCGGTGGTGATGGGCATCACAATTTACCAGGAGCGCAAGACCGAGCGGGCATTGGATGCCTTGAAAAACATGGCTAGCCCAAGGGCGCTCGTGATCCGCGACGGACAGGAGATTCGCATCGCGGGCAGGGAAGTGGTGGAGGGAGACACCATGGTGCTGCGCGAAGGGGACCGCGTTCCCGCCGATGCAACGGTGATCACGGCGCTCAATGTCTCGGTAGACGAATCCATGCTCACGGGCGAATCAGTCCCCGTGAGAAAGGAGGAGGGAGAGGCAGGCAACGATGCCGGCAAGCTTTTCAGCAGCACCCTCATCGTTCAGGGCATGTGTGTGGCACTCGCCGTCAAGGTCGGACGCAACACCCGCATCGGCGAAATCGGCAAGTCGATGGAGCAGGAAAAGGGCGAGAAAACCCAGCTGCAACAGGAGATGGGCGCACTGGTGAAGCGTGTGGGCCTTGTGGCCTTGCTCACCTGTATCTTGGTGGTCATCGCATTTGTGATCGTGCGCGGTGGATTTGTGGAGGCCCTGCTTGCGGGCCTCTCATTGGCGATGGCCATGTTGCCTGAGGAATTTCCAGTCGTTTTCACGGTCTTCACGGCGCTGGGTGCATGGCGCATGGCCAAGCACCGTGTCTTGACCACCAAGCCATCGGCCATCGAGACCTTGGGGGCCGCGACCGTGCTGTGTTCAGACAAGACGGGCACATTGACCCTCAACAAAATGTCCGTGAAGGAACTGTATGCCCACGGCGAGCAATTCAGCCTCAACGATCAAGCCGAGCAAGAGATCCCCGAGGCACACCATATCTTGGTCGAATACGGCATCCTGGCCAGCCAAACAGATCCCTTTGACCCGATGGAAAAGGCGATCAAACTGCTGGGAGAGCGCAAACTGGAGGGAACCGAGCACCTGCACCAAGACTGGGAATTGATCAAGGAGTTTCCGCTGTCCAAGGAATTGCTGGCGATGTCGCGTGCCTTCAAGCAGCCCGCCTCAGACGAACGCGTGATCGCAGCCAAGGGTGCGCCAGAAGCCATTTTTGACCTCTGCCACCTGCCCGCAGACGAGGTGGCGCGGCTCACCGACGTCATCAAGGGCATCGCCTCCGATGGATTGCGGGTGATCGCGGTCGCGCGCAGCAGCGTGCACGAGGGCGCGCTGCCTGAGATTCAGCACGACTTCAACTTTGAATTTTGCGGCTTGATCGGCCTGGCAGACCCGGTGCGCCCAGAGGCTGCCGCTGCCGTGGCCGAATGCCGATCGGCAGGCATCAAGGTCGTGATGATCACCGGCGATTATCCCGAAACCGCCATCTCCATCGCCAAGGAAATCGGTCTGCCAGCGCCACATGACGTGCTCACGGGCGCGGAAATCGACCTCATGGAGGAAGAGGAATTGGCGAAGCGGATTGCAACGATCCACATCTTTGCGCGCATTGCGCCCGAGACCAAGCTCAAGCTCGTGAAGGCCTTCAAGCGCAACGGCGAGGTCGTGGCCATGACAGGCGACGGCGTGAACGATGCCCCGGCGCTCAAGGCTGCCCACATTGGCGTCGCCATGGGCAAAAAGGGTACTGACGTGGCGCGCGAAGCCGCCTCGCTGGTCTTGCTCGACGACAATTTCTCGTCCATCGTAGCTGCGATTCGCCTGGGCCGCAGGATTTACGACAACATTCAAAAGGCCTTTGGTTACATCATCTCGGTGCACTTGCCCATCGCAGGCCTCGCAGCCTTGCCGGTGATGGTGGGCAGCCTGCCCCTGCTGCTATGGCCGGTGCATATTGCGTTTCTGGAATTGATCATCGATCCTGCCTGCTCAGTGGCCTTTGAAAGCGTGCCCGAGGAGGCAGATATTATGGACCGAGGGCCGCGCAAGCAAGGGGAGAAGTTCCTCGGCGGCAAGCGCCTCTGGCGCAGCATCCTCAACGGACTCGTCATGTTTGGAGCATTGCTTGGCGTGTATTTCTTGGCCCTGGATTTGGGCTTGGAGGATGCACAGGTGCGCAGCCTCACCTTCATTTCATTGGTCGGCTGCAACGGGGCCTTGATCTTGTCTGACCTCTCGGCCCGGCAGCATATTTTCAAAATATTGCGGCATGTGAACAAGGCCACCTTGTGGCTGCTCACAGGCGTCGCGGTCTTCATCGTCTTGATCATGGCGATACCGTTTTTACGCGAATTGTTTCAATTGGCCACGTTTCCAATCACCAACCTCTGGCTTCCCTTGGCAGCATTTGGCACGCTGATGTTGTGGATGGAGGGCCTCAAGCGCTGGTGGAAACAATGATTCTTCCTGCGCCTTTCCCCCTCGGCGGGATCATGCATGCTTCTTCTTGTCGCAGGGCGGGGGCGAAAAGGAGGAATTCAGATAGATGATCAATTGGTGAAATGCAGGAACATCAAAATTTGCGGGCAATTGGAAAAGTCATCGGGCTTGGTCTAGGTGCAATGATCGAAATGGCAGCGGAGAGGGCGCGGCGAATTGCAGGAGCCCAGGCTTTGAGGCGGATTGCGGTCGTGGGAATGGCGGCATGGGCGATCTGGATTGCGGGCTGTAGCGAGACCCCATCGCAGCCGCCTGCGGATGCGGGTGACTCGCTCTCGGCGCCACAGGAAACAGCGGTCGAAAAACCGCAAGAAGCTGGCGAGCAAGCCGCTGACACATCGTTTTCAGCCTTTCTCGCCTTGTTTCCCGAGGACAAAACCTACCAAGATTGGCCCGAAAAAGGCCAATGGCCAATCGTCAAAGATCCAGACTTTTTCACGACCAAGTCCGTCGAGTCGATGTTGCTCAAGGTGTACAAGCCCATACCGACTGCTCAATATTCCAGGATTCCCACCGATCACATCGTGCAGTTGGATCCCACCTACACCGCCGTCAAGGAGCCCTACAAGTCGTTCAAATATTATGCTTTTCACCGCATCCACCTCGACCACCATTGGCTGCTAGGCATCTATGCACAAAAGCAAAACCGCAACGCCAACGATGAATACAACGGGCATCCATTTCTCACGGTGACATACGACGACGAGGGAAACTTGATTGACAACTACGTCTGGTGGTGGATCGAAGACGACATGTTGCAAGTCTGGACGGAGATCGCCGTCCAAGCCGAAACCCTGCTCACCGGCCGCAAAGACGAAATCGGCGACACCCAGCTCGAAGAAGTCTACACCAAAGTCACCATTGGCAGCCGAGGCTTTTTCAAAACCATCTACAACCATCCCCCAGAGGAGTCAAAATTCTGAATTCGCCACCTCAAGGTCGCCGAGTAAATCAACCGCCTCAGCATCCTCCAATCAAACCAAACCCCCACAAATCAGGAGTCATAAGGTTCCCACTCTCCACTCTCCACTTTCATCCCAAACCGCAAAGAACGCCCCGATCTCTGATCGGGACAGGCGCCGGTCCGCAGAGCCAAGCAAACACTGAACTCTGAACTTTCATCTTCCATCCTTCATCCCAAACCGCTGAAGATGAAACCGCAAAGAACGCCCCGATCTCTGATCGGGACAGGCGCCGGTCTGC
>JANMIM010000647.1:0-6660 GCA_031375795.1 Bacteroidota bacterium | reverse complement strand
CGCCAATCCGCCTTGCCCCTCCAACGTCGACAGCCTACGGATCGTGGTGGAGGGTTTGTTTCTTCCATCGGGCTTTTCTCCCAACGGTGACGGCACCAACGATACCTACGTGATCAGGGGCATCGAGCAGCACCCAGACTCCAAGCTGAGCATCTTCAACCGTTGGGGCAACCTCGTGTGGCAATCCATGTCCTACCAAAATCAATGGAACGGCATCAACGCCGATGGTCAGCCATTGGTCGATGACACTTATTATGCGATCTTGGAATACAGCGACAAGGCGGTGTATACGTATGTCGTTTTGAAGCGGTGAGGATGATGGTTGCGCCGGCCTTTCCAAACCTGTTTTTTTTCCATCCTAGGCCCCCGATCGTAGGATCGGGACACGCAGAGGCCTAGTGCAGGATAGCCCTGTCCCGACCTTTGATCGGGGCGGGCCGCAAAGTGCTGGGGGCCAAAGAAGACAACCATTCGACCACCTCCATCCGCGATTGTCGTGATTGGAGGTGGTTGAAACGACTTTTCCTTACCACTCGGGCTGAGCGGGCTTGTTTTCCAGGATCGCTTCTATTTTGGCGATGACCTCGTCGGTGAGCAGGGGCAGCACTTCCAGGGAGAGCAGGTTGTCTTCCAATTGCTCCATTTTGGAGGCACCCATGATGGCGGTGCTCACATTTGGATTCTTGATGGACCAGGCGAGTGCCAAGCGGGCCATGTTGGTGCCAAGGGCATTGGCGAGCTCGATGAGCTTGCCGACCTTGGCGATGTTTTGCTCGACGAGCACGCGATTTTTCAACCAATCCATGCCTTCGATGTCGAGGCGGGTCTTGTCGGCATTGGGTTGGTTGTACTTGCCTGTGAGCAATCCGCTGCCCAGTGGCGACCAAATCGTCAGACCCAGGCCCATGCCTTCGTACAATTTTTTGTATTCCACCTCCACACGGTTGCGCACCAGCATGTTGTATTGCGGCTGCTCCATGGTGGGCGGGATCAGGTTGTATTGCCGTGCCGCGCCGTAGGCTTCCTGCAGCTCTTGTGCGCTCCATTCCGAGGTACCCCAGTAGAGGATTTTGCCTTGCTGAATGAGGTTGTGCATTGCCCAGACGGTCTCCTCCACGGGTGTGGATTTGTCGGGGCGATGGCAAAAATACATGTCCAGGTAATCGACTTGCAGGCGCTTGAGGGCAGCATGGCAGGCCTCGGTCACGTGTTTACGGCTCAAACCCATTTGGGTCGGCTTGTCGCCACCCCAATAGACCTTGCTCGAAACCGTGTAACTGTCCCGCGACCAATTTGCATCGTGCAAGATTTGCCCCATCACGATCTCGCTTTGGCCACGTGCGTAGATCTCGGCGTTGTCAAAGAAATTTATGCCGCTGTCATAGGCCTTGTGCATGAGTGCCTTGGCGGTGCCGTCCTCGATCTGCTTGCCAAATGTGAGCCATGAGCCAAAGGATAGCACGCTTACCTTGAGGCCGGATTTTCCTAGTCTTCTGTATTCCATGTGATGTCGAATCGATCGTTTTCTTCCTGCAAAAAACGCAGATGATCAATGAGAACCATCCCGCTGCAAATTGGTTCGGGAAATGTGGAAAAGACAGCGAATCCGACCTTCTCCTTCCAAATCGTCAAACTCATTTCAAGCCAACGGTGTCCTCAGCCCATCTTCGATTCCACCACGGCCATGATCTCCCGCAGCGTGTGTGAGATTGTGCAGCAGCGGGGTTGATGAAGGAAACTGCGCCTGAGCCCCTGACCCGCTCAATGAGCGGGCTTTCGTTTTTGTTGCGCATTCATTTCAACGTGTTCCCTCTCACGCGCTAAGGGTTCTTCTTTCGCACACCATGCAGCGTCCAGGCATAGGACCCACCAACCGGCGTCCCTCCGCTGAGGGCCATATCAAAATGGTCTTTGTCGCTGAATTGACCAAGTGCGGCGCCCGTCGAGGCACTGAGTTTCCCATTCTTGTCGATGGTTGCCACAACATGGATGGCCAAATCGACGACATCGACATCCACCGCCTCTGATTCATCGGCAAATGTTACCGTTGCCGTGGAAGCAATTGGTTGTGGTTCATCAAAGGCTCCCGTGTAATCCATCGTTCCAGTCACGTTAAAGTCACCCACGTACTTGTGACGGTAATCAAACTTGCTTTCGCTGCAGGATTGTAGGAGGATCAGCGAGATGAAAAGCGCAAAAAATACTGATTTGGTTTTCATAAGATATTTGATTTGTGATTTGAATCAAGGTAAAGATAATGGAATGCGAGGATAAGTTTTCGCTCAAATGAACCCTTGGATTACATGGTTGGGGGATTAGAAGTGGCTCTTCCCAAAAGCCCCTGCAAGCAATTGTTAGCGCATCCGTTTTCCCATGAACCCATAATCTGTTTGGTAGGTCACGCCGCCCGCCCATTGCAGGAGATGCAAGCTGTCGCCAGAAATGTATCCATTTCCGTAATAATTGCTGACGTGGGATGAATTGGTTTGAAAGTAAGAAAACGTGCCCGCTCTATCGATTCCTGGATGGAAATGGACGCTGTAGCCTGCGATCGTGATCTCCAATTGCTGATCAAATTACTTCTCGACCCCAACGGTCGTGCGGATTGTATCGGTCTGCTGCGGAGTGGTCATGTCTCGATAGGTGCTAAGCAGTTCGGTATCGTAGTTGCCAACCTAGGCATCTCGATAATCGACCGGGACCACCACGAGCGGTTCCTCAACGAGCCGGCAAGCAGCCATCGATAAAGCGAGCAATAGCCATGTGAGCAACGAAGCCTTGTGGTTGATGGGCAATCGTTTAGGCAATGATACAAATCTCGTATACCGCTTCCAAGTGATCCACGGTATCGAGCCTCCGAGTTTTACGAAGAATCTTACCTGCCCAAGCATTCCGAGGAAAGCTCAGCCCATCTTCGATTCCACCACGGCCATGATCTCTCGCAGGGTCATCGCGCTGTCGTTCACCAGCCGCGCCACCTTGCCGCCGAGTTCGATTTTCAAATCCTCGTTTTTGAGGCTGCCGAGGTTGATGCGCACGTTGAGGCCCGCGCCTTGGATGCAGGTGTGGATGCAGAGTGCGCCCACGCCCGCGTCGGTGATGGAGGCGGGGTTGCCATTGTCGGCCATTTGGCGGATGAGGGCGTAGGCCTCAAATGATTTCTGCATGACCTGCAAGGGGATGCGGGCCGCGTATTCGTTGGCGGTTTGGATGGCGGCGCTGCGCGCGGCCTTCTCGGCGTCGGTGTCCTTGGGCAGGCGATAGGCGTCCATCACCTTGTTGAAGGCCGCCGTGTCCTCGTCCACATAATAAAGGAGCTGATCCTTGATCGCCTGCGCCTGTCGTGCGACCGCGCTGAACTCGGGGATGCGGGCGTCCCAGCCCTGCTTGCCTGCGCTCAGGTTTGCGACCATGCCGCCCAGCGACACACCAAGCGCGCCCACGAGGGCCGACACCGAGCCGCCACCCGGCGCTGGCGAATCGGCCAGCGTCTCGTTGCAAAACTGGAGCAGGTTCATCTTCACCAGCTTGCGCGCATTTTCGTCGGCGATGCGGTATTCGATGATCTTATCTTTCGGATTGAATGGGTAAAGCTCGTCGAGGCCCATGGATTTGACCGCGATGCGGATCAGTTCCTCCTCGCTCACGCCGTCGCTCACGTTTTGCTTCTGCAAATAGTGGCGGCCTGCGTCGAGCATCGCATTCAGCGGCAGGAGGCCCACGATTTCGCTGCCGGTCACGCGCAGGCCACGCTCGGTGGCGCTCGCGCAGCAGGCATCAAACGCCTCGTGCAGCGGCGTCACGCTGATGTTGGTGAGGTTCATGCTCACTTGCGCGACGCCATATTCCTCCACCATCCAGCCGATCGCCTTCACGCTTTTGAGCATGCCCGGTTCGCGGACTTCCTCACCGTTGGCGTCGAGGACTTTTTTGCCCCAAGGCGTGCCGTCCTCGGTTTTGGGGCGGCCATTTTCCCGCACATCAAAGGCGACGGAATTGGCGCGGCGCACGGAGGTCGTGTTGAGATTGGCGTTGTAGGCGATGAGGAAATCGCGGACGCCGATCACAGATTGGCCCGCCTTCGCATTGAATTCCTGCGGCCCGAAGTCAGGCTTCCATTCCGGCTGATAGATTTTGGTCGCGAAGGCCTCGTACTCGCCTGCGCGGATGACCGCGAGGTTGCGGCGCTCGGGCGTGGCGGCGGCCATTTCGTAGAGGTAGACGGGGATGCCGAGCTCCCCTACCCTTTTGCCGAGCTCCCGTGCCCAGGCCACACATTCCTCAAATGTGATCCCCGAGATCGGGATGAGCGGTGTCACGTCGGTCGCGCCCATGCGTGGGTGTGCGCCCTTGTGGGTACGCATGTCGATCAGTTCGGCCGCCTTGGCGATGCCCCGGTAGGCCGCCTCGACGACCGCGGCCGGTTCCCCGACAAAGGTGACCACGGTGCGGTTGGTGGATGCGCCCATGTCCACATCGAGCAGGGAAATGCCCTCGACCGACTCGATGGCGTCGGTGATCGCCTTGATTTTATCTTTGTCGCGGCCCTCGCTGAAGTTGGGGACGCATTCGATGAGTTGTTTCATTTTTGACTTCCTTTTGGAGGGCTAAGATAGGGGGTTTTGGGGGAATGTTGGGAGGATGTCGCTTTTCGTCGCGTTGGGGGGCCCCAAACTTTTTGCCACACATTTCGACACATTCCCACAATTAGTGGTATTTATTTCTATTTTATTTCGTATTTTTGCATCAACACCCAAAACCATGAGCCGAGCTGCGAGGGGTTGGTTGATTTGAATGGTTAAGACGATTGCTCACGATCATGAATAGTGAAGAACAAAACATCATCATCTACAATACCGCCGACGGAAAGGCGGCTGTTTCCCTGTATGCCCGCGACGGCAGTGCCTGGATGAGCCAAAAACAGCTTGCAGAACTTTTTGACACCTCGGTGCCCAATGTCAGTATCCACATATCTAATATCCTGAATGACAAAGAGTTAAATGAGAATTCAGTTATTAAGGATTATTTAATAACTGCCTCCGACGGCAAGGAGTACAACGTGACTTTCTACTCCTTGGAGATGATCTTGGCCATCGGATTCAGGGTGCGCAGCAAGCGCGGCACGCAGTTTCGGATCTGGGCAAACAACCACCTGCGGGAGTACCTGGTGAAGGGTTTTGTGATGGACGATGAGCGGCTGAAGAATCCTGGTGGCCGTTTCGATTATTTTGATGAGTTGCTCGAGCGGATCAGGGAGATTCGAGCCTCTGAGAAGCGGTTTTACCAGAAGGTGAGGGATCTGTTTGCGCTCAGCAGCGACTATGACCCCAGCGACAAGGCGACGCAGATGTACTTTGCCGAGACGCAAAACAAGCTGCTCTATGCCGTGACCGGGCAGACCGCTGCCGAGGTGATCGTCGCCCGCGCCGACGCCGACCTCCCCAACATGGGCCTGACATCCTGGAAAGGCAACGTCGTGCGCAAGCAAGACATCATCGTCGCCAAAAACTACCTGAACGCCGACGAACTCGACACCCTCAATCGTCTGGTCGTGCTATTTCTGGAAAGTGCCGAACTCAGGGTGAAGAACCGTCAAGACATCACGATGCGGTTTTGGCGGGAAAATGTGGATCGACTCTTGGAATTCCAAGATCGGGAGGTGCTGCAAGGCGTCGGGCAAATCAGCCATGGGCTGATGGAGGAGAAGGTGAAGGAGGTCTACGCCGCCTATGACCAGCGGCGCAAGGTGGCCGATGTCGTTGCAGCTGATTTGTTTGATTTGGAGGAGATGCGGGCACTGGAGGAAGAGGTTGGGAAGCGGGGGTGAATGGGGCAATAATTGCCTCCGACAATATCTTTGCTCACCCCTTACAAGGCTTCACCCGTACTTCATGGCCATCTCGTAAAATGATGATGGGACTGTATTAGCGCTGCTGATCGGCGAGAAGACGCTCGTAGGCGAGCTTGAGGCCTGCGAGGATTTCCAAACGGTTGGATTTTCCTTTATGCTCTTCCATGGAACCGGGTTTTCCATTCGCGAAAAAAGTCTTGGCTTTTTCCAGCGCAATTGCAACCTGCGATGATATATAGCCGCTTGACCATCGTCCAAAGATAGTATGTTATGAGGCTCGGCACTCCAAAACCTGATCCCGGAGGCACTCCAAAAAGCAGCCAAAATTTTCTGGCACCTCATCTTGCACCTCGATTGCCAAAGAGCGTAATCACCTGATTATCCAATATCTACATCCAATTCAGTTATGTAAGAATTACTTAACAACTGAACAGAATCGGCTTTCTTGCGGCTTTTCCCCAATAGCAACCCTCCCCCACCCAATCCCGTACCAAACCCATGCCACTGATCTTCATCGCCTTCCTGATTGCCATCCAGAGTCTGCTCTACCTAACAACCCAAAAGCTTGGAGGGAATGCCCGTAGGCCACTGATCCTCACGGCATGCCTGCTCACCAATTTTTTCTTGCTTCCCTGGGCAACCATACCGCTGATGCTGCCACCAGACATTCATTGCGGGAACCCGGCAATCGGGATTATGCTTGCCTATTGGGTGTTTGGGACGGTGCCGATTTTGATGTGCCACGCGATCTTCTTTATGCTGACAGATCGTGCGGCAAAGCAGGAAAAGGCCTCGCAGGCGGGTCTGGA
>JANMIM010000672.1:0-3877 GCA_031375795.1 Bacteroidota bacterium | reverse complement strand
CTGTATCGCGACCGGGAGCGACGCAAAAAGATGGCCCTAAGCTATCGTATCTGTCAAGATTGGACATCACCTCCCCGATTCGGATTTGATCAAAACCCTCTCGCATTTGGGACTCAATCTCTTTTTCAATTGCCTGTTTACGCATTTCATCCAAGGGAGGCAGTGCAGACGGGTTTCTACATGCAAATGGAACAAGCACTGCAATCAGCAATCCCAATGCGCGTATTTGTTGACCGATGTTTGCCCTAACCATTTCTGAAGCTTACAAAACCAAGCAAAATTATCAATTCCCAATCATTCTCCCTACTTTTACGCCCCGCTTTCGGTCAAGACGGCTTGTTTGAGTCCCTTTTCACCCGATGGCGGCGCAATTTTATGCAGATGAAACAGAATTTTTCGAAAAGAACCCGCGATTGGACCGACAAGCGCGGCAAGGATACCTGGACGATTTTTCGCATCATGGCCGAGTTTGTCGAGGGTTTTGAAACCTTGAGCGAAATCGGGCCTTGTGTGTCGGTGTTTGGATCTGCGCGCACGCAGCCAGACCATCGGTTTTACAAACTCGGCGTCGAGGTGGCCCACAAGCTCACGGAGGCCGGTTTTGGCGTGATCACCGGCGGTGGACCAGGCATCATGGAGGCCGCCAACAAGGGCGCGCAAGAGGGTGGGGGATCCTCTGTGGGCCTCAACATCGAGCTTCCATTTGAGCAGGGCAGCAATCCCTACATCGACCGTGACAAGTTGATCGACTTCAATTATTTCTTTGTGCGCAAGGTCATGTTTGTAAAATATGCGCAGGGCTTTGTCGTGCTGCCAGGTGGATTTGGGACCTTGGACGAGTTGTTTGAGGCGCTTACCCTGATCCAGACGCGCAAGATTACCCGCTTCCCGGTCGTGCTTGTCGGCACAGATTTTTGGGGCGGATTGGTGGATTGGCTCAGAAACACCGTGTTGGAGCAGGCCCACAACATCGGCGAACAGGATATGTTTTTGTTTGCGGTAGTGGACACCGCAGAGGATGCCGTGGCCTACATCGCGGAATTTTATAAACAGCACCTGTTGCGACCCAACTTCTGAGCGTATCTTTGCAAATGGTCAGAATTCCACGCCCTTGATGAAGACTTTTCGCTCCAAGATCCTTTATTTCCTGCTACCGCTCCTCTTGTTGGGCGGGGGCGTCGTACTGATTGGTTCCGTGCAAAACGGCAACAACGACAGCCTCAGGGGGCTCAGCAGCCAAGCCACGACGATCAGCCTCGATCCGCCGGTGAACTTGAGCTTTGCCGGGGAGATCGTGCCGATGCGAGACTTTGAGGTCAAGGAACGCATGGAGCAGGAATTGATCAAGTATGAATTCTTGCACAGCGCCACGATCATGAACATCAAGCGGGCCGCACGGTGGAAGCCTGAAATGACAAAGATCCTGCGCAGCCAAGGCGTGCCAGAGGACTTTTTCTACCTCTGTGTGGGAGAAAGCCACCTCAGCAATGCCACCTCGCCCATGGGCGCCAAGGGTTTCTGGCAATTCCTGGAGGAAACCGCCCGAAACTACGGTTTGGAAGTCACCGATCAGGTCGACGAACGTTACGACCCGATCAAGAGCACGATGGCGGCCTGCCAATACCTGAAAGACGCCCACAAGATTTTCAAGAATTGGACCTTGGTGGCGGCGAGCTACAACATGGGGATGGGCGGCCTCAAAAAGCAGATGGATCGGCAGCGTGTCGACAATTATTATGACTTGTACCTCAACCGGGAGACGGCCGCTTATGTGTTTCGCATCTTGGCGATCAAGACGATCTTGGAGGAGCCGGTGAAATATGGCTTCAACCTCAGCAAGGGGCAGATGTATCCACCGCTGAGCTACAAGATCGTGGAGGTGGACACGACCATCAATGACATCGTGAGCTTCGCACTGTCGCAAGGCACCACCTACAAGATGGTGAAAGTGCTGAACCCTTGGATTCTCAACGACAAATTGGTGGTTCCGAAGGTGCGGGATGGCGAGGACAAAAAAGTGTATCGCATCGCGATCCCACGCGGCGAAGGCAATGAGGACCAAGCAACAGAGTTGGTGCCACGTGCCACGACCGACACCATCAACACAGATACATTGCCGGGTGCGCCTGGTGTTTTGAATTACGGCATTCACGAGGCACCCAGCCCAGCGAAGGAGTCACCCTCCAAGCCCAAGAAAAAGTCCAAACACAAATAGGCAGGAGCAGAGATGGCTGAGGATTTTATCGAAATCTGGGGTGCACGGGAGCACAATCTTAAAAACATAGACCTTCAGATTCCGCGCGACAAGCTCGTCGTGATCACCGGAGTCAGCGGTTCAGGGAAGAGCTCCATCGCCTTTGACACCCTGCATGCAGAGGGGCAACGCCGCTACTTGGAAAGCTTCAGCGCCTACGCCCGACAATTCATCGGCAACCTCAAGTCGCCCGACGTCGACAAGATCGACGGCCTGAGTCCGGTGATCGCCATCGAGCAAAAGACCACGAGCCGCAATCCCCGCTCCACGGTCGGCACGGTCACGGAGGTCTACGACCTTTTCCGTCTGTTTTTTGCCCGC
Source organism: Bacteroidota bacterium (assembly GCA_031375795.1). Taxonomy (GTDB): domain Bacteria; phylum Bacteroidota; class Bacteroidia; order J057; family JADKCL01; genus JADKCL01. The sequence continues at coordinate 1,302 of JANMIM010000672.1, read as the reverse complement.
ACCGCCGATGCCTACAGCCACGTGAGCGGCAAGCGCATGATCAAGATGACCGATCAGGAGATCGTCAAGACCATCGAGAAGAACTTCCTCGGCAAGAAGATCATCATCCTCGCGCCCTTGGTCAAGGGGCGCAAGGGCCACTACCGTGAGTTGTTTGAGTCGCTCACCAAGCAGGGTTACACCAAGGTGCGCGTCGACGGGGAGATCCAGGAGATCAAGAAGGGCATGAAGGTCGATCGCTACGTGATCCACGACATCGAGCTTGTCGTCGACCGCGTGCTCGCGGGCAGCGATCCCAAGCGCCTCGAAGACAGCATCAACCTCGCCATGACCACCGGCGAGGGCTCCATGCTCATCCAAGACCACGAGAGTGGCGTCGTGGCATGGTTCAGCCGCAACCTCATGGACCCCGACAGCGGCATCAGCTACGACGAGCCGTCGCCCAACACATTTTCCTTCAATTCTCCCTACGGTGCCTGCCCCACATGCACAGGATTGGCATTTGTCTATGAAGTCGACGTCGATGCCTTGGTGCCCGACGAGGACTTGAGCATCAACCGTGGCGCCATCGCCCCGCTGGGTGAGTTCAGGGACATCTGGATGTTTCAGCAACTGCGCAAGATCGCCAAGCACTTTGACTTCTCCCTCGCCACGGCCTGGAAAGACCTGCCCGCGATCGCCAAGGAATACATCCTCAAGGGCCCAGATGCATTGCCCGACGACAAGACGATTACCAAGGGCGGATTCAAATACGATGGCATCACGGCCTTCATCGCCGAGTCCTACCACAACTCGCAATCAGAGAAAATCAAGACTTGGGCCGAGGAATTCATGCGCATCGCGCCCTGCCCGACTTGTGAGGGCAAGCGCCTCAAGCAAGAGAGCCTCTATTTCAGGCTCGACGACAAAAACATCATGGATGTGGCGCGCATGGACATCACGCACCTGCGTGCCTGGATGGAGGAATTGCCCGCGCGGCTGAGCGAGCGGCAGCAACTCATCGGCGTGGAGGTGATGAAGGAGATCAACAAGCGCCTCGACTTCCTCTTGGAGGTCGGGCTTGGCTACCTGGACCTGGACCGCGCTGCGCGCACACTGAGTGGGGGCGAGGCCCAGCGCATCCGCTTGGCGACACAGATAGGGTCGCAGCTTGTGGGCGTGTTGTACATCCTCGACGAGCCGAGCATAGGCTTGCACCAGCGCGACAATGAGCGCTTGATCGGGTCCCTGTTGCGCCTGCGCGACCTCGGGAATTCCGTGTTGGTCGTGGAGCATGACAAGGACATGATGCTGGCCAGCGAC
>JANMIM010000617.1:0-6544 GCA_031375795.1 Bacteroidota bacterium | reverse complement strand
GGCTTCGAGTTTTTTCTTGAGGTCGGCGACGGCTGGGGATTTGGAAACGCCACAGATGACGACTGCGGTGGGCGCGGTTTCTGCCGCGAATGGATCAGGCAGGAATTGTGCCATCGCCTCCATGCTGAGCGCCCTCACCTTGGCATCGGCATCGTTGAGTCCCGTAATCAGGGCCTCGATCGTGGCAGATTGCGCCGCGCGGACGGGATCGCCCACAGCGAGTGCGAGCAAGGTCATGCGCGTCGCGGGTGAATGCGCGCCCGCACTGATGCCCGCGATCACGCGATCCATCTTGTAGCCTGCTGCCTTCACCACTGGATTGCCCTCGAGCTCGATCTTCGCAAGCCGAGCGGCAGCCAGCGGCCATGGAAATTCCGCCAACTTGTTCATCCTCAAATTGATTGATTCCACTTTTGACGACGACCAATCCATTTCCGGCAACTTGGAGATCTTGTTTTTGCCGAGGTCCACCTCCTTCAAATTGGGGACCGATGCGAGCACCGATGGAAATTCCACGAATTGGTTTTCGTCGAGATGGATCAACTCCAAGGCAGCCGCCCGCGCCAGTGTCGACGGCAATTGCTTGAGCCGATTCCACCGCAATTGCAAGGTTTTCAGTGTCTTGAGCTCGCCGATCCAGTCGGGGAGTTGCGCTAGATGGTTGTTCGTGAGGTCTAGGTGGGACAATGCCGGCAAGTCCAGCAACCATTCAGGCAGCGTCGTAAGTTCGTTTTGTTTCAGCGACACATGCGTGAGCGCCGTCAATCCGCTGAGGGATTCCTTGAACTTGCAGGGGCCCGTCGTGTGGATCGCGAGGGACTGCAATTGTTTCAAGCCAGCAAATCCTTCCAAGGGAAAAGGCTGGTCATCGAGGTCCCAAAACGTGATGTTCAGCGATTGGAGGCCATGTAGGCCGCGCAGCCAGGTCGGCGCAGCTTTCAAGGTTCCCGTCTCGAGGCTCCGCAATTTGTCCAGATGCGCCATCCCATTTGGCCAATCCCCTTCGGTACTGAGCTCCAGCGAATCCAATCGCGGCAAGCGGCCCAAGGGCTGCAAGTGATCCCCATTCCCCAAAAACGTAGCCACATAAAGCTTGAGGCTTTTCAATTGGCTCAGTTGCGCCATCGCAGCGGGCAATTCTTCCAGGGATCCAGCCTCAATATGCAGTTCTTCAAGTGCCTGCAAGCCCCCGATTCCGTCTGGGATGACCTGCCCTTTGCGGAGACCCAAGATCAGGTTTTGCAATTTGGGAAGGCTGGAGAGGATCGCGAACAATTGGTCCAAGTCATTGAAAAAGGTCCATGAGAGGTCCAAATGCGTGAGATGAACCATTTGAGCCAGCACAAGCGGCAGCTCCATGTCCTTCCGATGGCTTAGATTGAGGCTGGCAACGCGGTCTGGGTGGGCACTCGCCACCTTCAAGTCTCGGGTATGAATCCAATGGTCGGTGTCGGTGGGATTTACTTTGGAGGGCATAGGTAGTTGAATTTGCAGACCAAGATAGGGATTTTCGTTACATGATGTTTGGCTTTGGCCGCGGAAGAATCCGCATGGAATCAACCAACAATCCTGATCTTTTTCGTACTTTCGCTGCGGTATTGAATGCCTACGTTTCGATGATCAAAAACACCAAATTTCTCGTTTTCTTCTGCCTGTTGCTGGGTATGGGCGCCTCGCTTCATGCGCAGCCCAAGGACAATGCGGCCATCAAGGCCATGGTTGCCGCCTACAAGCTCGACATGCGTGGGCCTTACAAGGACTTGCGCTGGTACTGTGCCGACGGCACTTATGCCGAGCCCAAGGTCGGATGCGCCAAGGAAAACAAAAACAACCTGCAGCGCGCCCGCTACAAAGACGAGGTCGAGGCCCTCGCCAAGACCAACCATGTCTACCTGGGCCAAATCCTCGCCAAGACCGGCAAGTCCGAGTTCTGGGATGCCGACTTCCGCGAATCACGGATGAAGCAGTACCAGGTCGAGCGATTCCTCATGAACGCCGACGATGGCTGGGTCAATCGCCGTGGCCAATACTACCGCGGCGCCACGCAGGCCGAGGACGAGGAGGCCTGGGGCATCGCCTTCTTTGAATGGCTGCTGGCCAAGGACGATGCGATCAAGCAAAATTTCTTCCTGATCCGCGAGGCCGTGAAGGACATTCCCCACCAAGGCGACGACAGCAAGACGCAAAACGTCAGGGCCGTTTCCCGTGTGCTGGGCGATGAATACGGCCCTTTCATGGACATCCGCATCAAGATCCACAATCAGCCCGAGGCCACCGACATCAAAACCGTGCTCGACTTCCAGGCCAAGCACAGGGCCAAGTTGTCTGCCGAGCAAAACGAACAGTTTGCGGTCTTGATCAAGGACATGGAATCGGTATTTGCCCCGGTGCAGCTGAGTTCGCTCAACAAGTACCTCGCCAAGATGCCCACCGAGTCGACCTTGCGCAAGTCGATCGCCGATTTTGTGACCGCCCAGGCCAAGACGCCGGTCGGTTCGGCCCGCGCGACGGCGTTTGCCGAGATGATCTGGAAAGTGAGGAGTGAGATGCTCAATGAAACCAAGCCAAAGGCGCGCCTGGCCTTGTTTGACATCAGCATCAACCTGGAGAATATCCTGTTTACCGAGGCTGGGGCTTGGGAGACCAAGACATTGCTGGAGGAGTGTGAGAAGATCTATGCCCTGAGCTGGGCTGCGGCAGGCGCTGGCTTTTTGGAGAAGTGGGAGTGGGAGGGAACCTCTTTCCTGATCAAGCCCCCCAAGAAGGCCGAGATGAGCATGCCCGAATTGAACCGCTTTGTCGACGTGTCCCGTGGGCATGTGGAGTGGGGCACCGGGCAGTTTCGCGCACATTACATGGAGACGATGAACCTCATGGGCGGCTTCGAACCGCTGGCATTTGGTTTTGTCGACGACCGCATCCGCTCGTCGGTGCTCCTGCACTTGGGCCAAAGCGTCGCCAAGCTCGGTGATTTTGTCTCCAAGGCAGCAGGATTTTCCAACCAAGTGATGGACATCCCCGAGCAGAGCCGCATGCGGGGCGTGAATCCCGGTTTTGCAAAAGGGGAATTGGTCGTGGTCATGGGCAATGAAAACGAACAACTCGTAACCAACGACAAAATCTACGCCTTCAACCGTCCGCCGGGCGACCTTAAGCCCCTGGCGGGCATCATGACCGTGACCGAGGGCAACATCGTGTCGCACGTGCAGCTCCTCGCCCGCAACCTCGGCATCCCCAACGCCGTCTTGAGCGCCCAAAACCAAGAGGCCCTTCAAAAATACAATGGCCAAGTGGTCTTCTTTGCCGTCTCCAACAAGGGCACGGTCATCATGAAGCCCGCCGACAAGATGAGCGACGTGGAGAAAAAGCTCTTTGAAGTCAAGACCCGCAAGGAAGACAAGATCAGCGTCCCTGTCGAGAAGATTAACCTTGCCCAGCAAAAGGTCGTGAACCTGCGCGAACTGCGTTCCTCAGACTCCGGCAAACTCTGTGGCCCCAAAGCCGCCAACCTGGGGCAGCTCAAGCACATGTTTAGCGACAACGTCGTCGAGGGGTTTGTAATCCCGTTTGGCATTTTCCGTGCCCACCTCGACCAGAAGATTCCCGCCAAGACCGAGAGTTATTGGGAATATGTGAACCGCATCTTCAAGACAGCCGAGGAAATGCGCACGCAAGGCAAGTCTGAGGCAGAAGTGGAAACCTTCACGCTCAAGGAACTGGAGGCATTGCGGGTCTTGATCAAGGCCATGCCGCTCCTGCCCGAATTCATCCAGGACATGAAGGATTGCTTCAAGGAAGTCCTGCATGCCGAGATGGGCAAGATCCCCGTGTTCTTGCGCAGCGACACCAACATGGAAGACCTCAAGGACTTCACGGGTGCCGGCTTGAATCTCACCTTGTTCAACGTCTTTGAGGTCGAGAAGATTTTGCAGGGAATCAAGGACGTCTGGGCCTCGCCGTACTCCGAGCGCAGCTACAAATGGCGCCAAAAGTACCTCAACGACCCCCAAAATGTATTTCCATCCATACTCGTGATCCCCAGCGTGGATGTGGACTACTCGGGCGTGATGGTGACCAAGGGCATCAAGACCGACAATCCCGAAGACATCACGATCGCCTTCAGCCGTGGTGCGGGTGGCGCCGTCGATGGCCAGGCTGCAGAGACTTTTGTACTGCGCAGCAATGGTGCCACGACCCTGCTTTCGCCGGCCCGTGAGCCCTACTACAACAGCCTGCCCGTGACGGGCGGCACCAAGAAAAACATGACCACCTACGAACAGCCGATTCTCAAGACCATCAACCTCAGGGCATTGCGTGACATGGCTGGGCAGATCAAGGAAAAAATGGCGACGGTGCCCGGCGTCGAAACCAAAAATGGCCCTTGGGACATCGAGTTGGGATTCAAGGACGACAAATTGTGGCTGTTTCAGGTGAGGCCATTTGTCGAGAACAAAAATGCACTGGCCTCCGACTACCTGAAATCGATCACGCCCGCCGTGCCAGAGGGCAAAATGGTACCTGTAAATACGCCGTTGTAAAATGAAAACAAGCATTCGTTTTGTCGCATTGTTGGGTTTGTTTTTGGTCTCGGGGTGGATGCAGCAGGTGCATGCCTACCCGGTGGACGGGTATAAATATTCCGGCATCAGGCGCTTGGAGCGCATCCAGGCCATCATCAGGGGCGAGGTGAAGGAAAAGCCGCTGCTCCCAGGGCAGATGAAGTCGATCAACGACATCAAGCTCAACCTCTTGGGCACGCGTGGCGACAGCCTCGCGACCCTGCCGCCGGTCGATTCCAACCTCCAAAAGTCCATCAATGCCTTGTTTGGAGGCCTGTCCTCAGCTTATTCGATCTGCGTACTGGACATCTCCCCCGGCAAGCCGTTTCGTTTTGCCCAACGCAAGGAGACCAATGGCTACCAACCCGGCTCAGTCGGCAAGTTGGCGGTGATTGCAGGCTTGTTTTGTGAATTGCAGGACATCTACCCCGACTCCTTTGAGAAGCGGCTTGCGCTCATTCGCAGCCGCGTCGTGCGCGGCGGCCAATGGGCGATGTCTGACGAGCACACTGTGCCCATCTACAACCCAGAGACCAAAAAATTTCTGAAGCGCACTGTGATCCCGAGTGACTCGTTCACGGTACTGGAATGGGCCGATCACATGATTTCCGTGAGCAACAACGGCGCAGCGGCTGTCGTGTGGCGCGAGGCAATCCTGATGCGGGCTTTTGGCAAGGCCTACCCCACGCTCACGGAGGCCCAGATGAATGCCTTTTTTGCTGCGACACCCAAGAGCGAGCTCACAGACCTCGCCATCGGTGTCGTCAACGATCCCTTGCAAGGCTTGGGCATCAGCCGTGAGGAATGGCGATTGGGTACGCTCTTCACCCGTGGCGCGGGCAGTTACATCCCCAGCAGGGGAGGCAGCTCGGGTTGCCCGCTGGCGCTCATGAAATACCTCGTCGCGCTGGAGCGCGGCAAGATCGTCGATCCCCAGTCGAGCCTGGAGATCAAGCGCCTCATGTACAGCACCGACCGCCGCATCCGCTACGCATCCTCCAAGGACCTCGCCAATGCGGCAGTGTATTTCAAATCTGGCAGCCTCTACAAGTGCAAGCCCGAGCCGGGCTACACATGCGCCAAGTACAAAGGCAACGTCGACAACTACATGAATTCCGTGATCATCGTCGAGCACGCCGATAGCCTCGTCTACATGGTGACCTTGATGTCCAATGTCTTGCGCAAAAACTCCGGCACCGACCACATGATCCTCGCGAGCAGGATCGAGAAGGTGATCAAGGGGTTGTGAAGTTGCTGAATGTGAAATCTCAGAACTCCTGACCTGCCGCCAAAATTGAGCGAATAAGGCATGGCTCTCGCAAACGAATGGAAGACGAACCCGATGTATTTTCGATGATTTGTTTCTGAACAAACGATGCAAATCCTAAATGCTTGATCTCACCCCTACAGGGCTGTATCCTGTGTGTGCTACAGACGATGGGCATCGCCCTACGTGCTGCGGTAGACACAAATTGCAAGCCCCGCAGGGGCGAAATATCATGGATTTCCAATCGGATATGCAATCTGAATGCTCCCCAAAAGCCAACATTCAGTTTGCGTGAGGTCAGGAGGTCTGAATCTATCCTTTGATCATTGGAGGCCAATGATCTCTGCCCAATCGAATGAAATTGTTGGGAAAATCCTGCGATTTGTTGTGGCGTTCCACCTCACACACGCTGTTCCACAGCCTTGATGCGCAGGTCCTCGACGGTCGAGTAGCGCTTGATGAGCGGGGCGAATTGTGGGTCCTGGGATTGGCCCATGAGGTAGAGGACGGCGAAGCGCAATTGCACATCCTTGGTTTCCAGCAGGGTGCGGTAGCAGGTCGCCTCGTCGGGGACGTCGAGGTGCAGGTCGCTGATGGTCTCGGCGGTGACACCGTCGAGCAAGGCGGTTTCCAGCACAGGGATCAGGATGCGTTTCAGGCTTGGGTCCAGCAGATTCTCCAGAAACTCCACGGCATTGATGCGGAGATCTGGGCGATT
>JANMIM010000605.1:0-1351 GCA_031375795.1 Bacteroidota bacterium | reverse complement strand
GTAGTAGGCCAGGCGGCGAATCGGCACATACTTGTACTCGTCGGCCATCTGGTCATTGCCCTTCAACGTGCGGGCACCCCAAGAGATATTTCCATAGACGGGGAACGTGCGCAAGCAGTTGGCACCCAGCGGATTCAAGGTTCCGTTTTCGGGATCGGTGAGGGTGTATTTGAGCTTGGTCACACCGGTGAGGGTCGCCTCCGTTCCTGCAGGCGCCTTCCACACGCCACGGCTTGCGTCGGTGCGTGAGTAGAGGCCGGCCATGATGCCGCAAGGGGCAGAGAGGCGTGGTTGACCGCCATTGAGCGGATCGGGGAGGAACACCCATGGAAAGTACACCGCTGCCGCATTGCTCTTGGGATAGTCGGTGCCGATGATGGCCTGCGACATGAGGGCAGGGGTATTGGTGTCGCGCGACGTATCGATGATGAAGAATGCACGGCGCTCCTTGCAATAGCTGTCGGCGTCTTGCAAGATTCCAGCACGTTCATTCTTCCCCGACGGGATGTCTGGCAAGCAAAGAATGTTGAAAATATCAACGCTCTCAAGTGCATAGATGCCTGCGCGATCCGTGCGGCTACCGATGTGGGTAGCATACGAAGTGGTATCGTCAAAATCCGTCTCGGTGCCACCACTTAGAACTGTGTCAGTGGGGATGGTATTGGAGGCAGGCGGGTTCAACCCAAAAATATTTGTGGCACCTGAGGTCGTGACCGTAATCGTGGAACCTGCGCCGCGTGAGCCAGACGTAAGAATCAGATTGGTAGCACTCGCTGTGCAGGTAAAGTTATCGTAGGCCGCGATGCCAGTCCTGAGTGCTCTCACATCGGTCTGCAATTGTGCCGCAAGCGCTCCTAATCTTCCGGCAACCGCCGCCCCAAGTGCTAAACCCACATAGGAAATGGTTTGGGCAATATTGCCATCCAAGCTGATCGTAATGTCTCCTGAAAACGAAGCAGGCAGGGCAGGATTGGGAGCCGCGCCCGTCATCACTGCGGCCAAAGGAGTGATCGCTGGGCGGTTCACCTGTGCTGCGTCGACTTGCGTGCCGCCGTTGGCTGGACCTAGTTGCAGGTTTACAGAGATGTCATTTGTGAGGCCCGGCAGGAGTTCAACGCGTGAATTTTCGCCACCGACTGTCGAGGTAAATAGCAAACTGTTGCCGGCAGCCCCGCAACTGCAATTAAATGGAGTGGTCAACGGATTGATCGCCGCTGCAAGTAAGGCCATAGTGCCATACACGGCGATGGGGACACTGATCGTCTGTGCATCGCCTCCATTGACAGAAATCCTAAAATCGCTGTGCGTGGCATTGATGTTTGTTGCCCCAAGGTATGTGGCTAGATTGGCA
>JANMIM010000667.1:0-1237 GCA_031375795.1 Bacteroidota bacterium | reverse complement strand
GGCGAGCACCCGATCGTGCCGATCATGCTCTATGAAGCGCCCTTGGCACAAAAATTTGCGGAGGAATTGCTCAAAAAAGGCATCTATGTGATCGGCTTTTTCTTCCCGGTCGTCGCGAAGGGGCAGGCGCGCATCCGTGTGCAGCTGAGCGCAGCGCACGAGACCGCGCATCTGGACCAGGCGATCGCCGCCTTCACCGAGGTTGGGCACGCCCTTGGCGTGCTGAAATAAGCTTCGCCATCGGTCCAAAAGATCAAATGGGGGCTGTCTGATGGGCAGCCCCTATTTCATTTCACAGCCGCCGCAAAAATATTTCGACAAAAATGATAGTAATGCTATCCAAAAACATTCCAGCACTCGTATACAGCACCATGAACCCCACAATCAACTTCACACCGCATTTTCAGCCGCACCGCCAATGTATTCCCCGGCCTGCCAATCGAAAATTCATCCCTGCCCAATGAAATCCACACTTCTTTTCCTATTTTGGAAACCGATACGGAATTGTCCTCGATGAAAGAACTTCTTGAGCTCTCCTTTACACCAGCCAACCTGCTGGCAACGATCTGCCTATTGCTGGTGATCGTCTATTGGCTCGTGTTTGTCGTCGGGTTGTTGGACTTGAGCTTCCTCGACGTGCAGCTCGACACCGATCACGACATCCATGTGGACCACGACCTCGATGCCAGCAAAGAAGTCGGCAAGCATGTGCATGTCGGCTCCCACAACGAAGGCTTCACGGCTAAAGTGCTGGGCTTCTTCAACCTGGGTCACGTGCCTTTGATGGTCTTGTTTTCGTTCTTTTCCTTGTTTTTCTGGGCCATCTGCATCCTCGGAAACCACTACCTCGCCGGCAATACTGCCATCCTGAGCGTCTTGGTGATCGTCGGCGGCATCGTAGGTGCAGCGCTGATGGCAAAAATCATCACCCATCCGATGCGCAACCTCTTCAAAAAATTCAACGACGAGGAAGCGCCAATCGACTTGCGCGGCCAAATCTGCACCATCGAGCTCGGCCCCGAAGGCACACGCATCGGCCAAGCGACCCTCAGAATCCGCGACAAAAACCTAAGCGTCCACGTGCGCTCAGACAGCGGCAAACGCATTCCCCCAGGCACACAATGCGTCATCCTAGAAAAAAATGAAACCGACGAAAGCTACACCGTCGAAACCCTAGAACCAGAAACCCAAAACCCACCATAACCCAACTCCGTGCAAACGAGGCCAGTTTCAGGGC
>JANMIM010000665.1:0-7971 GCA_031375795.1 Bacteroidota bacterium | reverse complement strand
GCGCGTTCGCGGCTTCGGCGACCGGCGCCGCCACGCCGCCGGCAGACGCGCCGAAAAAAATCCCGATCGGGCTCGAACTCTACTCCGTGCGCATCGACGACGGCCACTTTGTCTACAGCGACTTGCGTGATGGCAGCCTTGTGGACATCGACTCGATCCAACTCGGCATGCGGGGCGACTTCAGTGCCGAGCGCTCAGACATCGAGACCAAATTTGGGGTGCATCTGGCAGAGTGGAATTCCGGCCGCACCACATGGGCGCACAACAAGCACGTGGCTGCCGACATCGTCGCCGACGTGAAGTTTGGAGACGATGAATATTACAAACTCAAGACGGCCGAAATCAATGTAGCAGCCGTCAAGCTCGCCTTTGAGGGCGGCATCGGACGCGAGGAGTCCGTCTTTGACTTTGATTTGAAATTTGCCAGCAACAAAAACAGCTTTGAGAGCTTCCTCTCCCTGTTGCCCGGCGGACTGCTCGACACTGGCCGTGAGTATGAATACAGCGGCGACTTCGTGACCAAGGGTTGGCTCAAGGGCAAGGCAGGCGATGGCCATGCCCCCGACGTGCACGCCGACTACGCCGTCTCCAATGGCGCATTTCACTATGTCGGCTACGAGTCGCGCCTCACCGGCGTGAACATGCTCGGCGAATTTCACTACGAGGAGAAGGATCCAAGCGCCTCGCATTTTGATGTGAAGAAGTTTCAGGCCGTCTTGCATGAAAAAGGACTCACGGGCCACATGACCTACGCCAATTTCAAGGATCCAAGCCTGGCTGTGGCGCTCAAGGGCGAGCTGTCCCTGAAAGACGTGCGCGATTTCTATCCCGCATTTGCCGACAGCACACAGATGTCGGGCTCGGTGATGGTGGACGCGCAGGTCGAGGGCCGCATCGCGGACTTCAAGGGAAGGCGGCACGAGGCCATCAAGGCCTTTGGGGGGCTGCGCTTCAAGGCTCTGCGCATCGAGGACCCTCGGCTCGCGCTCCCGATAGAGAACCTTACGGGGGAAATCATGCTCGACAATTACCGCATCGAAGTGGCCAGCCTCACGGGCAAGGTCGGGCAGTCAGACTTCAACATCAAGGGCACCGTGACCGATTATCTGCCCTGGATCTTCACGCAAGATGCCACGATCAAAGCCATCGCCGAGCTCAGGTGCGCCAACATGAACCTGGATGAATGGTTTGTCGCCGAGCCTGCCCCCAAAGCCGAAGGCGATGCCGCCCTTGCCGAGGAGACCTTTGCCTTCAAGCTGCCCAAGGACATCGATGTCGAGCTCGTGGCCCAGATCGGCAAGTTCAGCTTTGCCAAATTTGAAGCCACGGCCATGAATGGCGCCGTGCGGCTCGCCAATCAGACCCTGAGCCTCAACAGCTTGCAAATGAACACCCTCAACGGTGCCGCAGACATCTCGGGCAGCATCGCCGTGCTCGACGACGACCACTGCGACGTCAAAATCGACGGCACCTTCAAGGATGTGGATGTGAACAAGACCTTTCACACGTTTGAGCAATTGGCGGCCTTTGCGATGGTCAAGGAAAACCTGTTTGGCACGTTCTCGGGCGACGTACACATCGCCGGGCGGGTCGATCAGCACTTGGAACTCGAGTCCAAGAGCCTCGTTTCCTTTGGGAATGTGAACATCCGCGACTGCAAGCTCATCAATTTTGAGCCGATGGAGGGCTTGGCGGGATTTGTGAAGCTGGAGGAATTGCAGCACATCGAGTTCTCGGAAATCAATACTGATTTCCGCATCGGTGAGGAGCATTTTTACATTCCCCTCATGAATGTGAAGGCCAATCGCTACAACATGATGGTCGTGGGCAAGCACGGATTTGACAACAGCCTCGACTACAAGGTCTACGTGGAGCTGCCGCGCAAGGAGGCCAAAAATTCCAAGAACAAGGAGGTGCTCGACATGGTGGAGGTGAATCAAGACGATCCCATCAAGATCGTGATCCCCGTCCACATCACAGGCACCGTGGACAAGCCCAAATACAGCCTCGAAGGCGTGTATGTGGCCGCCAAGATCCAGGAGCAAATCAAAAAGGAAGGCGAAGAGCTCGACCAGGCTTGGCGCACCGAGATGGATGAGACCTGGGGCGCCACGCGCGACACCAACAAGGTCGATGACCTCATCGACGTGCAGCGCGACCCGGCAGATACAGCAAAAATCAAGGGAAAGGACATCTTGGACAAACTGAAGAAGCCGCTCGACAAAATCAAGAAGCCCTTCAAGTCAATCGGCGACCGGCTAGGCAAGTGAGCTTGCCTCGGCCTCTGTCGCCGCACGCTGCTCCAGCCATTTCGCCAAGCTCAGCGGGTGGTAGACCTTGATGGCCGACCCCACCGCAAACAAGGGAAAATGTGGTTTGAGATCGGTCATGAAGGCCCATTCCTCGCCATAGATGCGCCCAAAATCAAAATCCACCTTCACGTCGGTGAGGTTGCGCGTCTCCCACACCGGGTGTGACACCTCGTAGCACAAGGTCTCACCACGCTTGTCGACGCCAAAGCCGAGGTCGTGCTCCTTGAAAAAATGGGCCGCACTGTCGGTGGGGGGCACCGAGGTCTCGGCGGTCGCGATCGTCTCGATATGGTATTCGCGCTCGTCTTTCCAGAGCCTGTGGTGGCTGCTCAGGCGCGCATCGGGCAGCAGCTCGTGCTTGCTTTCCATCGGGTAGGATTCATAGGGCTCGTTGTAAAAGCGCTTTGCCACAAAGGCGATGCAGTGCTTGGGCACCAATTCGCGCACAAAAACCACCCCGCGATGCTTCCCTGCCCGCACATAGTAGCGCAGGTTGATCTCAGGGAAGTCGACGTGAAATGGAATCTTCATGCCCTTGACCCGCGTGTTTACAAAGTCAAATGCCACGAGGCTTGCATGCGCATGCCCCTCAAACAGGTCCAATTCCAAGCCTTTTGGGAGGTGGGCTTCCAGCTTCTCGGCCGGAATGCGGTAGGTGAGATTGATCAAATTCTGCCATTCGGCAGCCAGGAATACCTTCATGGACGTTCATTCTTCTTAGGGAGCAAGAAGTTACGGCAAATCGGATCGGAAAACAAGAAAAATGCAGGAATGGCGGCCCCAAGCCTCAAAAAAGCAACAATTCACTGATCACCATCGAGGCAAAAACAACCGAGGCCACACCGTTGGTGGTGAAAAAGGCGATGTTGACGCGGCTCAGGTCGTTGGGCTTCACGAGCAGGTGCTGGTACACGAGCATGCAGATGAAGAAAAATGCGGCCCCCCAGGCCAAATAGGCGCCGCCAATCAGGAAAATGAAGGTTGCGATGCAGGCTGCCGTGAGCACGTGCAGGAAGCTCGATACATACAGCGCACGGCTCTTGCCCAAAAAGGCGGGAATGCTGTGCAACTGATGCTCCTTGTCAAACTTCTCGTCTTGCAGGGCATAGATGATGTCGAATCCGCTGACCCATGTGAGGACGGCGACACCCAGGACGATGGGTGCGGGATCAAAAACTCCCGTGACCGCAATGAAGGCTCCCACCGGCGCGAGTGAAAGGCCCAAGCCCAGCACCAGGTGGCACAGTGCCGTGATGCGTTTGGTGAGGGAATAGCCCAGCACGACCGCCAAGGCGACGGGGGAGAGGAAGAAGCAAAGGTAATTGATGAAAAAAGTCGTGGCGATGAAGGCGATGACATTGATCACCACAAACAGGATCGCGTGGCGCTCAGGGATCGCGCCCGAGGGAATCTCCCTGACCTTGGTGCGGTCGTTGGCGGCATCGATGTCGCGGTCGGCCCAGCGGTTGAAACCCATGGCTGCGTTGCGTGCAAAGACCATGCACAGCACCACGAGCAGCAATAGCCGCCACTCAAAGTGGCCACCTTCGTGCATCACGCCGAGGAAAAAGCCCGTGAGGGCAAAGGGCAGCGCGAAGATCGTGTGCGTGAATTTGACGAGCGAGAGGTACTTCTTTACCAATGGACAATGAAAAATTAAGAATGAGCGATTGCCGCTTGCTTTACCTTGATCCTTTGGGCCTGCCGAACCGATGGCCTGGGCGCGAATGCCTGATCGCGCTGGGCTGGCGTTCCCGCGATTGGGCCGCAAATCGCGGCAAAGGTGAGAAAAATCACAACCATTTGCAGCTTTCTACCCGCCCTTCTGCCCCATAATTTCTCCCGGGGCCTCCAATTTCCCCCCATTCGGGCCTTGGAGCCCGTATTGAAGTACGTTATTCGTTGGCCTTGGCGACCTCTGCATCAAAGAATTGCATGTTGTCGCCGATGTAATTGACCAATTCGGCACAGCCCTGCCCGGTCTCTGCGCTCGTGAGAAACATCGGCGGCAACTCGTCCCAATGCTCCAGCAACGACGCCTTGTAGCGGTCTATATTCCCCTGCAAGACCATCTTGCCGAGCTTGTCGATCTTGGTAAACACGATCGCAAACGGCACCTGCGAGATGCCGAGGTACTCCATGAACTCCAGGTCCAGCTTTTGCGGCTCGTGACGGCTGTCGATGAGCACAAAGACCGTGACCAAGCTCTGCCGACGCGTCACATAGTCCCTGATCAAGTTTTCAAACCCCACACGTGCCGTCTTGGAGACCTTGGCATAGCCATAGCCCGGCAAGTCGGCGATGTACCAATCCTTGTTGATCGTGAAGAGGTTGATGAGTTGCGTCTTACCCGGGGTCTGACTCGTCTTGGCCAGGCCCTTTTGGTTCACCAACTTGTTGATGAGCGACGACTTTCCCACATTGGACCTGCCTACAAAGGCAAATTCAGGCTTGTCTGCGGGAGGCATTTGGGAAAAATGCTCCGAGCTTCTAAAAAAATATGCCGTTCGAATCTCCATTTTACAGTGGTTTTGACGTACTTGCGCCCTGTTTCTGAGGCTGATGACCCATGTTGAAAAACTGTGTCATGAAAATTGCCCTGATTTATTGTGAACCACGGGGCCAAAGATACGTTTATATTGAAAGATCCGCAGAAATGGCAGTCACCAAAATTGTTACGCCTTACCAAGATGCCGACCGCTCCAAAAAAGAGCAGGTCACAGAGATGTTTGACAACATCGCCCCGAGCTATGACTTCCTGAACCATACCCTGAGCCTGGGTATCGACATCAGGTGGCGGCGCAAGGCGATCAAGCTGCTGAGCGCCTACAAGCCCGAGACGGTGCTGGACATCGCGACCGGCACAGGCGATTTTGCGTTGGAGGCCATGCGCCTGCAACCCAAGAAAGTGATCGGCCTCGACATTTCCTCGGGCATGCTGGAAGTCGGTCGCAAGAAGATCGAGAAGCGGCAGCTCAGCGACAAGATCGAGATGGTGCTGGGCGACAGCGAGGACCTGCCGTTTGAAGACGACAGCATCGGCGCCGTGACCGTGGGCTTTGGCGCCCGCAATTTCGAGCACCTGGAAAAAGGCCTTGGGGAAATCCTCAGGGTGCTGAAACCCGGGCATGCCGCAGTGATCCTGGAGCCTGCGGTTCCTTCCAAATTTCCAATGAAACAACTTTTCGGCCTATACTTTAGAGGAATTTTACCCTTTTTCGGTCGCCTGGTCTCGGGTGATCGCCGCGCTTACACCTACCTGCCCGAGTCTGTGAAGGCTTTTCCAAATGGCCCGGATTTTGTAGCCATTTGTGAGAAGGTGGGTTTCAGGAAGTGCACTTTTAAACCCCTAACCCTGGGAATATGCTCGTTGTATCTGCTAGAAAAGTAATTGTAAGTCTCTGCTTCTTATTGGCTTTGGGAAATGTGCTAAATGCACAGACCACGCACTATTTTGACTATCGCCCTTTCAACCTAGGCTTTACCATGGGCCTGTGCGTAGCGAGCTACGACATGACCTCCCAAATCAACCAATACGACTACTCGACAGGACGCGTCTTGAACCGCGTCGAGCTGGTCTCCAAGCCGGGCATCTACCTCGGCCTCATCACCAATGTGAAGCTCGCAAGTCACTGGGACGTGCGCTTCATGCCCTCGGTGTCGCTGGAGGAACGCGACTTTATCTTTTACCTCGACTCGACGCGCACCAATACCGAGCCCATTGTGCGCAAGAAAATAGAATCCAGCAATTTGAACCTGCCCTTTACGATCAAATTCAAAAGCGACTACTATAAAAATACAAGGGTCTTCGTTCAATTTGGCATCCAACCATCGTTCAACCTTGCCAGTAGCAAAAAGGTGCGCAACGATCCAGACTTGCTCAAGACACAGAACTTTGACACGGCCATTCTCGCCTCGGTCGGCATCGACCTCTATGGCGAAAAACTCAAGCTTTCGCCCGAATTGCGCTTTACCCGTGGCCTCACCAACCTGTACGTCCCTGACCGCACGCGTTTCCCGCAAGCGATCAGCGACCTCTTTTCGCAGTTGCTGGTGCTCAACATCAACTTCGAATAGCGTCTTTTCACACCGGTTTCTTACGATGACGACGCGGCGACAGCGCTGCAATGTCGACCCTTGCCTTACATTGCGGCCATTTTGCATTGGATTCACGATGATATTGACCTAATTTATCCTTGCTTTGAGAATTGGATGGATTTGGGACAATAATAGGAACGGCCATGAAACGTATGCTAGGCAGGAAACGCATGTGGGTGCTGTGGGTCGGGCTCTTGCTGGGGAGCATGCCTACCACAGGTGCTTCGCAGACCATCGAGCGCGTGACCGTCGGCGAGACGAGCGACGCTGACCAATTGAACCCCTTCACGAACTTCTCGGCGACAGGCTCCTACCTCAACGAGTACCTGTTTGGCTCCCTCATCCGCACAGACAAAAGTACGGGTGAATTTGTGCCCTTGCTGGCGGAGGCCCTGCCCGATGTCTCCTCAGACGAGCTCACCTACACCTATGCGATCCATCCCCTGGCGCGGTTCAACAACGGAAAAAAAGTCACGACCCGCGACGTCGTCTTCAGCTTCAAGACCCTGCGCAACCAATATGTGAATAATAGCCAGAAAAGGTCACACTTTGAAGCCATCACCGCCGTGCAGGCTCTCGATGAGCGGCGCGTGGCTTTCTTTGTCGCCAAACCCAACAGTCAAGCGATGCGCATCACAGGGGAATTTGCGATCCTGTCGGAGGAGTTTTTTGATCCAACCTTCAGCCTGGAGGACGTGAGCATCGCCGACGAATTGCAGGGCGACAAGATGTCGATCGCCAAGTTGCAGGCGCTCAAGGCCGTCGCCGAGCGGGTCAACGTCTATGGTAGCTCGCTGGCCTCCTTCAGTGCCGAGCCCACCTGCGGGAGCTACGTGCTGCAGACTTGGAAACGCGGCGCCGAGATTTCCCTGACCGCCAACAAGCGATTTTGGGGCAAGAAATTGGAGGCCGTCCCCAACGATTATTTCAAGCAAAATGTCGCAGAGATCAAGTTTGAGATCACCTCAGACGAGTCCGTGCTGCGCAAGGGCCTGTTTGAAAACCACTATGACCTGGTCACCAATACGCCCTACCAACTCTTCTCCACGATGAGCGAAATGCCGGCCTTGGTGAAAAATTACGCCTTTTTTTCTCCGCCCGGCCCATCCTATGAGTACATCGGCATAAACATGAGAGGCGGCAGCCGTCAACGCAACGTGGCCCTCGAGGATCTCGCTGTGCGCCGCGCACTCGCACACCTGGTACACGTGGACCTGCTCATGGTGCAGGTGTGCTCGGGTTTGGGTACGCGCATCGCGAGCGACTGTCCCGCAAGTCGCCCGGATGACCGCAACAGCAAGTTGCCCCTCGTGCCGTTTGACACCGAGAAGGCCGCCGCGATCTTGGAAAAAGCAGGTTGGAAAGACAGCGACGGCAATGGCTTGCGCGACAAAAACGTGGCCGGCGAGGACGTGCAGATCGTGCTGGAATGCATCTACAATGAAAACAAGCCCGATCGCAAGAAGATCGCCGAGCACCTGCAAGCCAATGCCCAGAAGGTCGGGATCCTCATCACGATCACCGAGCTGCCGTGGAAAGACTACATTGCGCGGCTCAAGGC
>JANMIM010000574.1:0-2977 GCA_031375795.1 Bacteroidota bacterium | reverse complement strand
TGTACCGCAACGAGGAGGGCTACCAAGTGGGCCTGCGGATCGGTTTTTCCAAGCTCACCCACGAGGCGATCATGGAGCTGCCCACCCACCTCGATACGCTGCAAGTGCTGCCCGACAAGCATCCGGCTCTGTTTGAAATGGGGGTGGAATATGTGGTGCCGGTGAACTACCGCAACCAGGTGGCGGCATGGTTTCTCGTCGCCGACTTCGCAGAGAGTGATGCCGAGCGCGAAAACGACCTCATTTTCATCGAGATCATCGGCAATGTGGTCTCGGCAGCGCTGGAAAACCGCAGCCTCATCGAGGACATCGTGCAGCAAGAGAGCCTGCGGCGCGAGCTCGAGGTGGCGGGCCGCATCCAAAAACAATTGCTCCCGACGGAGTTTGGGATGATCGACGCCGCCAAGGTCTATGCCGAAAACCATGCCCACCACCACGTGGGAGGCGATTTTTACGATGTGATTTCCCGAGGGGAAAAAGGATTCTTCATCTGTATCGCCGATGTGGCCGGCAAGGGCATCGGTGCCGCATTGCTCATGGCCAATCTCCAAGCCAATCTCAGGGCGCTGATCTTGAGCGAAAATGACCTGCAATCGGTGGTCGAGAAATTGCACAAGATCTTGTACAACATCACCCACGGCGAGCAGTTCGTGACCTTTTTCATCGCCCACGTGCGACCACCCGAGCGCGAGATCGACTACATCAATGCAGGGCACAATCCCCCCTTGCTGGTGCGCGACGGGCGCATGCAGGAATTTGATGTCGGCACGATTCCCTTGGGGATCATCAACTTGCCGGGCATCGAGGAGGCGACCGTGAAGTATCAGGAGGGCGACACGCTTTTCATGTACACCGACGGGCTCATGGAGCAGCACAACAAGGCCGATGAAATGCTGGGCGAGCACCGCATCCACATCACCCTGGCCGCAGTGGCCGACCGCGATGTGAGGGAAATCGTCGCAGAGATGCGCCGCATGTACGATGAGTTTTGTGACGGTGCCGAGCAGGAAGACGATGTGACCTTGCTGGCGGTCAAGTTTTGATGAGATTGGTCATTCACCCCCATCCACACGATTCACAGCGTCTTTCTGGGCGACAATAGCGGTTTTTCCTCGGAAATCGCAACAAATTATACCTATATTTGCCGTCCCTAAATAGATGCTTTCTCAATGAAATTGTTCGATTCTCAATCCCAAGTCAGCTTAAGCCCACTCGCCCAAGAACTCGCCACCAAGGTCAAGGCAAAGGAAGCCGTGATCGGAATCGTAGGCCTGGGTTACGTGGGTCTGCCCATCGGCTTGGAATTTGCCAAGCGAGGCTACAGCGTGCTGGGATTTGATGTCTCTTCCCAAAAGGTCAGCATGCTCAATGCGGGCGAAAACTACAACGAGGACCTCTCGGATGCAGAAATCGCCGCAGTCGCCAAAAGCGGGCATCTCAAGGCAACGACCGATTTCGACAGGCTCAGGGAAGTCCACGTGGTGTTTATCTGCGTGCCGACCCCCTTCAACGCCAACAAGGACCCCGACCTGAGCTTCATCGAGCGCGCCTCTGAAAAGGTGGGCGAGGTGTTGCAGCGCGGCCAATTGGTCATTCTCAAGAGCACCACATTTCCCGGTACCACCGAGGACTACATGGTTCCGATCTTGGAGCGTAGCGGACTCAAGACGGGGGCTGATTTTTTTGTCGCCTTCAGCCCTGAGCGCGTCGATCCAGGAAACAAGACCTATCATACCGGCAATACGCCCATCGTGGTGGGCGGCATCGGCAGCGACAGCACTTACTTGGCTTCGTTGGTCAACAATGCCATCATCGAGAAGGTGTACATGGTGACCAATCCCAAGATCGCCGAGCTGGAAAAACTGCTCGAAAACATCTTCCGATCCGTGAACATTGCCTTGGTCAATGAGCTCGCCCTGCTGTGTGAGCGCATGGAAGGCATCGATGTCTGGGAAGTCATCGAGGCAGCGGCGACCAAGCCCTTTGGCTACATGAAATTCATGCCGGGTCCCGGCATCGGCGGGCACTGCATCCCGATCGATCCCTATTACCTCTCTTGGTTGGCCCGTGCCTACGATTTCGAGACACGCTTCATCACCCTGAGCGCCAATACCAACGAGAGCATGCCCTCGCACGTCGCCAACAAGGTGATCCACATTATCGCCAAGCAGCCGGTGTCCCTGGATGCCGCCCGTGTCTTGGTGATCGGCGCCACCTTCAAGAAAAATGTGAAAGACATGCGTCATTCACCCGCCGAACCGATCATTCGCCGATTGGAAGAGGCTGGCGTGGGGCACATCGACGTGGCAGACCCATGGGTGCCGGAATACGAGGCCCACGGCCGCACATTCACCTGCCTTGAAGTCACGCCCGAGATGCTCAAGAGCTATCATTGTGCGGTGATCGTCACCGACCACGATGCCTTTGACCCACACATGATCGTCGCCCACAGCAACTTTGTGGTCGATACCCGCAACATGCTCAAGGACGTGAAGGTGGGGCGCGAGAAGATCGTGTTGCTGGGCAGCACGCTCTGAGCTCAGGCCATTTCCCTATTGCCTGAAAATCAATTGTCTATGCGCACGAAGCCGTCGTAGGTTTTGTGATCGGCTGTGATGATCTTCCAGGTATATTCTGCGCGCGGCACCGTGATGGGATCCCCAACGGCGCCCAATGCTTTCACCGTTTTATTCAGGATTTCCTTGCCGCCATGATCCGTGAGCGTAAAGACACAGGGAAAGAAGTCCTTGAAATCGGTGTAGATGCTCAATTGTGAACCCGACCAACCCGCAGCTTGGGCGGTCACATTCAGAGAACCGATCTCCTCGAGAAAAATGGGTTCCAATTCAAGATCATCCACCGTGAGATAGAGGCATTTGCCTTTGCTTTCGTCACCGCAATTGCCATGCGCGCTCGAGAGAAATTGCACGGCGACCAAGAAGCCCGGCTTTGGAAAATCCTCGTAGGGAATCCGGAT
>JANMIM010000569.1:0-5650 GCA_031375795.1 Bacteroidota bacterium | reverse complement strand
CCATTAGTGTCACCATCACGTCTTTGGGTTGGACAAACATGAGTAGTCCTTCCTGTAGCGTACTGGTAATCCATTCTTGCATGGTAGAGTCAGCAGCAAATAAGCCTCGTTTCAAAACGAGGTTATTGTACTGAGTTCTTTTAGGAACTCGGTGGCTATATTCGTTCAAACCAGCCTCAGAAATTGTCTCGATGTCTGAGGAAACCTCTAGACCAGAAACTTCTTGAAAAGCTGCCTGAACATTGTCGGAATTATTGTCTATCGATACCTCAAAATGGAAACCCACGGCGGGAAAATCCCTCTTGAAGGAATTGTGCTTTTCGCTCATAGTCTCTCGTGTTTAGGATTTTTAAAAAGAAAAGGTCTACCCCGGTGGCAGAATCTGCCACCGGAGTAAAACCTAAATTTTAGTTCTTAGACTCGGGAGAGCCTAAATCCTAACCGCTTTCAGATTAGAACGAAGCTTTGAAGCCGTTGCAAGCAACAACCAATTTCTCGATCGCAGCACCGTTGTCATCAGACTTGAGGCTTGGGCCTTCAAGGGAGGTAACAACGCAGCCAGTGGCTTCCCAGTGGCAAACTGCAGCACCAGTCTCATCCATCAAAACGATCGACATGTCGAAGTCTTGATCGGAGTGTGACATGTATGCCTTGTCCCATGTCCTTGCGAAGAGAGCGAAGAGGAAATCATCGGCCTCAAAAATACCTTTTTCCAAGGTGATTTCTGGGAGCGTGGTCATACCGATACGCACTTCCTTCACAAACTCAGGGGAGTTGCTGTGACGATACTCAATTTTCTCATTCTTCAGCGTCAAACCGCTGCAGCTCTGAAAACTGATCACGGAGCCATCAATGGTGACTTCGTAGTAGAAAGCAGATGTAACTCTGATACCTTGTGCAATGTGAACTGCCATAGCTTTAAAGAATTTAAGTGATTAATAAGTGAAAAAAAACCGTTCTAATAATTAATTCAAATTTAGCAGATTAATGGAATGATCCAAACTTTTTAAGAAAAAAGTTTTTCACATTCTTTCATCAAGATTCCTGCATCTTCTGCTCGAAGGTGATCTCGATAAATTCTGCAGGGCGGGTGATGGCCACCTTGATGCTGATGCGCATGATGCCTTCGAGGATGTCGTTGGGGGTCATGGTCGATCCCAGACCGACGTTCACCTCAAATGCCTGCGTGGGCGTAGCACCTGCCAAAGACCCGTTTTTCCAGACCTCTGTGAGGAAGTTCTCCACCGATGTCTTCAGCTTCAACCATGTCTTGGCCGTATTGGGCTCAAACACGTAGGCTTCCACGGAGTTCTTAGTCGATTGCTCGATCATGATGAGGGTACGACGCACAGAGATGTAGCGCCAGTCTTGGCTGTTGGCGTCCATGGAGCGAGCGCCCCATACGAGCACACCTTTGCCGACAAACGAGCGAATCGCGTTGATGGCCTTCCCGCTCAATGGTGAGTTGAGGTCTTCCTGGTCGTCGCTGTTCACGGAGAAAGCTGGACGCACCACGCCGTTCAAGCTCACGTTGGCTGGGGCTTTGTGCACGCCTTCTTGGCTATCGACCAATGCATACACGCCTGCCATGGCTGCGCTCGGTGGGAGCAAGTTGAGTTCTTCGCGAATGTTTTTCACGAGCACCTTGTACAAAGGAGCCAATGCACCGACGGTGGAATTGACGGCTTTGACATCGGCATCGTCGTTCATGACCTGGCCGACAGCGGCTTCGATCTGCGCAAGCTTGGCGAGGTCGGCAGGGTCGGCTGTGGATACAAATGCTGCAGCCACTTGCTTCTTGAGCTCGGCTTGTGCTTTTGCAACGTCCTTCTCCTTGGTCCCGGCGATCTTGTCGCTCATCGCGGCCAATTTCTTGTTGGCTGGATCGATGTCCTTTTCTTCCTTGATGCCGTCAATGATCTTGCCGGCAGCTGCGCTGTTCTTGGCATTGTCGTCGCCGGTGGAGATGCCCATCGAGCGCTTGACATCGGCCATCAAAATGGCTGCAAGGTCTTTGCGGTTGCTCACGTTGCGGTAGTCGACCTCAGAGGCAGGCACCGTGGTGGTGTGTACCCATGGATAGTAGACTGCGCCCCATGCCAAGGCTGTCTGGCCAATGTTTTCACGGAAGTCCTTGATGGCGACATCTTTGTTCTTCACGTCATAGCCACCCCACACGTCGACGATGGCGACACGGCTACGCATCTTGGCGCCGCAGTGCTGCAGGATGTCTTTGTAGAGGGAGTAACAATCGTCCTTGGCCAACAAGACTGCGTCTGGCACAACCACGATGGTAGGCTCTTGCTCCTTGGTCAGCAATTGGAGTGCCTCGCTGAACTTCTCGGCATCAAGCTCGTCGCTGTAGCTGCCGACAGAAAGGATGTAGCACTCGCCACCGCCGTTGGAGTAAAACATGCGGATGCCAGAAAACATCATGTACCTGGTTTTGACGTCAACTTCCAGGTTCACGGCTCCAGCTTCGTTCTTGGAGACTTTAAATGTTGTCAAAGGACCATTGCCAAACATTTCCCGATACTCGGCAAGTGACTTGACCTTTGTACACTTGAACGCAAGGGAGTTTCCGTCCCTGTCTGCCTTTTGAGTGTGACCAATGAAAACTGGAACAGCGGTTGGCACAGCTACCACGGAGCTGCCGAAGGCATCTTGCTCCTTGATATATACACCAGGTGTCTTAAAATAGCTCATAATCAGGTGTCTTTAGAATTGATTGAACTTATTGTATTTTTTGATAGTGTATTTACAAAGTCTTCAAGATCAGAGGTAAACATACAGCTCTGATACAATTTTTTCGTCTTTCCCATCTGGCTGGCGTTCAGGTTTCACCATCTCCATGCCACTGGGGGTTGGAAGCCGGATTTCCTTCATATTTCGTTTCCCATTCATCCGAGCAACAAACAAGACCTGATTGGGTCGGTCTTTGAGCTTGATCGGCGATTCGGATTCGCAATAGTGCATTTCAGTGCCCACCTGCCCCAATTGACTTTCGACAGGTTCAGAGAATGCGACGAGATTGCTCTCGTCGCGCACTAGCTTGGGAGTCACCTTGCTGTTTTCATAATTCAGGAAGATGTATCGCCAATAAGTGGCTCGTGCCTGGAAGTGCATGTGAAACAACTGTGGCCGAATCAGGTCATCCGTCGTTTTTGCATCCCTATTTAAAAGAGCGTCTTGAGGGCTATCGACATGAATATCCAAGATTCCAAACGCTTGTGAATCTGGGTACTCTGTCGTGTAGACCTCAATGGGCTGATAATTGCCCATTTGAATCGAATACTTACCAAAGGGAGCGTGCCTCAAGTCGACGGTCTGATCGACCGACGGCGTTGCAGAAAGCTCTTCTTCAATCTGATTTGAGATTTCAATGATACGTTTCTCCTTCATTGAGGGTGTCAAGCCCTCACTCGCCAAGCCCCGTGAGCGATGGTCCAAATGCCGCCTAAAAAGATCACGTTGTGCATCACGAAAACGGCGTTTCCAAGGTTGACCGGGTGCTAGTTCGGTCTCCCCTAATTCGTCCTTGATCACGATGCTATCATAACTGACACCCTTTCCATCCTTCTCATTGGCTCCCAAAGCCACGTTGAACCTAGGCTGCCTACGAGACAAATATTCGTGTTCAGGTAAATGTAATAACTTTTTCCTTACATCTCCAACTTTTAGGCCCTTAAAATAATAGAAAACATCGGCCGGAGCTGCAAATTTTAATTCCTCTTCAGCACCATAGAGATTGCTGTAATGAAAGACACTCCCTTCGGGCCAAAATTTGATTTGGGTGAAGTTCATGAAACTGGGGTTCCGATTGCGAATCAAGAAGCTGAAGCGGCTTTTGGGCGGCATTTTGGCCAACCTATCCTCACTCGCATCGGGTGTGTACAGGACGATGAACCCAAAGTCAGACGGCTTGAATACGAGCTTGTAGTTTCGCATCAGCGCAGCTGTCTCGGGCGTCGGCTCAAACACCAAATCCCTGCATACACTGTCTGTATAATAATCGTGCAGACACAAAACGCCAAAGAACTCCCTGTGCCGGCTATCGATTTGTAGACTAATCATGAACCCCGCCCTCCTTACAAACGATGATCACTGTTACTGACGACCGTTGCCAAATCCACCAAAGCCGTGCGACATATGACCTATGTGCGGCATCGCGTCGGTCAGCAGACCTTCTTCCATGTTCAATGAACGGAAGCGATAGACGATCGAGGGCACGTACTTTGCACCTGACAAGGACCAGAGATTGACAAGCTCCCTGAATTCGATGTTCTCGATTTCGCAGATAACTTTTTGTCCATCTGATGGGAAATCGGGGGTATTGTGTGCGTCAAACGATGTGCGGCTCTGGAAAAAGGAGATCACGCCCGAGATCATCTTCAGTGATTCCAAATAATCCTGGCTGCTGATATTGCTCTGGTTGTACACCGCGGCAAAAATCACATACAAGTTGACAAACACAGAGGGATTGTCGTTTCCGCCAATACTCCGCGTGGATCCCAGGGACCCGTCGCGGGAAATATTGATCAAGGAGACGACCAATTTGTTTCCATCGATCGCCAGGCTTCCGTCCTGGTTCACGACGTTTCCTAACATGACCTGATCATCGCTGATGCCAAATTTGGCCTCAAGAAATTCAGTCAATTCTCTAACAATGGCTGGCAATACCTGATGAATCATTGCTTTATAATTTAGAAATAGTTTCAAAAAAACTGAACCCAAAGGCCAAAAAGTCACTTGGCAGACAACTCTTCCTCCTCTGGCTTGTATTCCCAACGCTTGATAAGGCGTGAGAGGATGACGATTACATAGAACCCCGGTATCGCTATGAGGATGCCGATAACGTAAATATATAACTTAAAACTTCCCGATACAAGCAAATCATAGCCAAAAGCCGTAACGATTCCTAGCAAAATTGCGTAGGGTAGCAACTTGACCCATGGCCAAGCCTTCTCCTTAAACCATGTCCAGAACTTCTTCAATGTCTTCCTTTCTTATTTCCAGCCCTTTGGGGCCTATTTTCTAGCCATTCCCAGGAATTTCAAGGCCTTCCGCCCGAGGGGAAACACCAACAAAATCACCAAGGAAATCAATTTCCACATGATGGGGACAACTTCGATCGGCAGCACGTTGAGCACGATCGCCAAGATGATAAAGAACAGCAGTGCCACGTAATACCAGAGCTTGGTTCGCCGAGCCCGCAATGCATAGCGCACCTCCCAGTTGAACACCACCGAGGCGATCACGCCCACGCCAAAAAAGCACAAAAGGAATCCCACGCCGGGGAAAAACAGTCGGGGTGCCGGCTCTGCAAAATTGTCGGCGATCACCTGCCACAGGCCCTGCTCCATGTTGGGGTTGTCGATGCCCTGCCCATAGCCCAGGCCATAGATCCCGATGCCGCCCAGCTTGTTGCGATTGACCCAATCATACACGATGTTGAGCGAGAGCGTGTCTTGGTAGTAGTAGATCGTCGAGTCATTGACCTTGTTTTTGAAGGCCATCGACATGGTATCCAGCGACCTTTGTGCCGCGATGGTGTTGAACAACTCACTGAGCGGCACCATCGGGCGCAAGCCCGAGATTGCGCTGTCTCCCCATAGGGTGCTGTAGTAGGGCACTTCCAGCGTGATTTTGC
>JANMIM010000556.1:0-1799 GCA_031375795.1 Bacteroidota bacterium | reverse complement strand
CTACTGAATGTTTGTGGCCCACGACTAAAGTCATGGGCCAGACCTTGTGGTGCTTCATTGATGGCCCTGTTGATGTTTAGCCCATGACTTCAGGGCTGCAATGCCGTGACCGTTACCAATACCGGTGGCTGTACCCAAACCCTCGTCCTAACCATTGCGGTGCTACCCTTGCCGCAACCTACATTTACCCAGTCTGGAAGTCTGCTCAGCGCGACACAGTCGTGGACGAGTGATCAGTGGCTGCTGAACGGCAACAATATTCCTGGCGCAAATGCATCGACCTACTCCATTACGTAGTCAGGCAACTATGCCCTCTCTGTGACGGATAGCAACGGTTGCATCGGCGTCAGCGACACCAGCAACATCGTCGGCATCGCGCGAGAAATGGGAGACTGGGCTGATCTCACGATCTTCCCCAACCCGCTAGGAACGAATGCAGATTGCGCCCCGCCTCGCCGCCGCCCTCGCCAAAGCTTTCCAATCCAGCCCGAATACAATTCGCAGTTACTTCACAATACCTTCGGCTTTATTCCCTTGTTACTTGCTGCGAGTTCCTCTCAAATTCCCCTCAAATTCCGCTGTGCATCCACTCAAAGTCCACTCTTGGGCTAAACTCAGATGCCGGCAACAGGGCGATCCATTGCTGCCCGCCCGCACAGATTTTTGCTTGCATCCGCCATCTGCCCGCCGACAGCACGGCCCGCGGCAGCAAAAAATGCGCATCTTTGCCCCATGCAAGAGCGCGTCATACAAGCCGAGGCTGCCGGCCTCCGCACTTACCTGCGCCGGGTGTGGGCTTATCGTCGCCTCATCGGGGTGTTTGCGGTGCGCGACGTGCGGGCGGAGTATGCGCAGACCCTCCTCGGGCTGCTGTGGGCCGTGCTCAAGCCGCTGATGGCCCTGGGCATCTTTACCGTTTTTTTCGGCGTCCTCGTGCCGCTCGACGACAAGATCAAAGTCGAGTATCCCCTGTTTGCATTTTCGGGCATGGTGGCTTGGTATTATTTCACCTACCTCATGGTCAATGTCGGCGCCTCGGTCGTGAATTCGCGGCAACTGATCTCGCGGGTGTATTTTCCCAAGCTCATCTTGCCGCTCGCCAAGACGCTGGCTGGCATGGTCGATTTCGGGATCTCGATGGTGCTCATGGTGATCCTGATGCTCATTTGGGGCCACATCCCGGGACCGGAGATCCTCTTTTTCCCCGTGGTTTTGCTGCTCAACATCCTCGTGGGCCTGAGCATCGGCATCTGGCTGTCTGCCCTCACGAGCCGCTACCGCGACTTCCATCACCTATTGCCCTACCTCGTCAATTTCCTCATTTGGCTCACGCCCGTTTTTTATCCGACGACCCTCATCCCCGAGAAATACCAGTATTTCCTGTACATGAATCCGATGGCGGGGGTGATCGCGGGCTTCCGATGGACCCTGCTGGGCGACGAGCTGCCGGCCGTGCAATACCTCTATGGCTTGGCGCCCATGGTGTTGCTGTTTCTTGCGGGCATCTGGTATTTTGAGCGGGTGGAGCGGGAAATGGTGGACAAGGTGTAGGGGGGGCGGCTGGTGGCATTAAGTTAGAGCCCGTGGCCTCCCGGCCACAGGGTTATCGACCTTCCGCCTCTGGCGGAATTGGTCAATTATGGTCCACAGTTGATCGATCAAAATTCTTAATTTAATGACTTGATGCTGAAGCCAATGCCATTGAACAAAGGATGATTGGTCTCGGACCTGACGTTGATATTGCGCGTTTCTGCACCGTTTGGCAAATTGCAAATTCCGCCGGAGGCGTGTTATAGATA
>JANMIM010000504.1:0-14653 GCA_031375795.1 Bacteroidota bacterium | reverse complement strand
CTTGTTTGCGATCGTGCAGTTCAATTCCTGGACGCCGATCGCCATCGTATGCCTTGGGATCTTGGCGATCCAGACAGTGGTGTTCAACATCGTGGAGCCACGCGTACTCGGCAAGTTGCTTAACATCAGCGGGCTGGTTGTGATCCTGGCTTTGGTGCTTTGGGGCACGCTTTGGGGAATCGTCGGCATGGTGCTCTCGGTGCCGATCATGGTGTCGATGATCATCATCCTTTCCAAATTTGAAAGCACCAAGCGAGTGGCCATCTGGCTGTCGTCTGACGGCAACCTGGATCTGGATTGAATCCAGCGTCGGCATCGGTCAAGGGAAGGAAAAAAGAAACGGGAATAGCTGCAGCAGCATATCCCCGTTTGATCAAAGCGTTGAAAAAAAATGGTCGGATGGCAATCTAGATTGCCTACCGTATGCCAAAGTCTCGTTCCCGATGGAGGTGGGATGTGGTTGGATTCAAGAAACTCGACTTGTGATCAATGAACAACATTGTGACCCAAAAGTCGAACCTTCAACGTTGGGAGGAAATGACCTAGGTCATGGTTTGAAAAAATCTGCCCCGAAGCACCGTTTTATTGCCCAACATGCCAAAAGTCATGTTTTTCCTCCTTCACTTGGACGATGCCGGGGCAGCAGATGGATCCATGAGATCCCCATCGCCTTGCCTACCGCTGAGAAGGCGCGCGCTTGGACAGCAACCACAACACGACCGATACCGAAAGCAGCAGCCAAGGGGCGCCATGCAAGGCTAGGTCAAACCAATAGATCCCTTGGTCCATCTTTTGACCCGTCGCAATCCACCGAATTTTTTCCCAGATATGTGGTTCGGGTACAAATGGCGCCAAACCCAAGGTGAGCGAAGCCATGGCAAACAAAGGCAGCCCTTTGATCAGTAGTTTTTTCATCGGTCCTGAGCAATCATTTCCCAAAGCTACGGATCAAGTGTCACCCGCTGTGTAACCTAAGTTTCCCGAGGCACCATGAAAAGAGCCGAGGTTGCCCCCGGCTCTGCGTTTCATAAACCTCATGCGGTGCCTCACACGGCCTGCCCACGCTGGGCGAGGGCGGTGTGCGACAGCGCGTCCCATCCTCCCTGGACATCGACGATACCCAATAAGCCCCGGGCCATCATGATCGAAATGGCGATCATGGAACGATAGCCCCCCTTGCAATGCACGTAGTAACCCTGCGACTTGTCCAACCCTTCCAGGGCAGGCAACAGGTAGTCCAGCGGCTGGTTGACGGCCATTGGCAGGTGTCCAGCATTGAACTCCGCAAAACGGCGCACATCGAGCACCTGCTTGGGATGCTTTTCCATCGTCGCCTCCAAATCTGCCGCCCTGACCCTCGCCACAGCCTTGATTTCCATGCCCGCCGAGGCCCAAGCGTCAAACCCGCCTTGCAAGTAGCCGACACAGTTGTCGTAGCCCACCCGCGCCAGGCGCGTGACGATCTCTTCCAGGCGGTCCTCATCTGCCACGAGCAAGATCGGCTGTTGCAGATCCTCCACGACGATGCCCACCCAAGGTGCAAAATCGCCCGCGATCCCGATGTAGATCGCGCCGGGGATGTGTCCTGCGGCAAAGGCATCTTGGCTGCGTGTATCCATCACCAAGGCCCCACGGGCCATTTCCTGCTCAAACTGGGAGAGGTGCAGACCCGTCATCCCTTTTGCAAGCACTGCGTCAAAGCTGCCGTAGCCCGACTTGTTGAGCTGCGCATTTTTGGGGAAATATTGAGGGGGAGGCAGGATGCCATCGAGCACCTCGGCGATGAATTGCGCTCTTGTCAATTCGGGCCGCAAGGCATAGTTGGTGCGCTTTTGATGGCCCAAGCTGTCGACGAGCTCCTTGCCAATGTTTTTGCCGCATGCGCTCCCGGCGCCATGCCCCGGGTAGATGATCACATCGTCGGGTAGGGTCATCACTTTTTCGCGCAAGCTGTCGTAGAGGTAGCCCGCGAGGTCCTCACGCGAGGTTGCCGTCGACACGGCGAGGTCGGGACGACCGACCTCGTTGATGAACAAGGTGTCGCCCGAGAAGAGGGCATGCGGATTGCCCATCTCATCGATCAGCAGGAAACAAGCCGATTCCATCGTGTGGCCCGGCGTGTGCAGGACTTTGATCTGAACCTTGCCAAGCTGCAGGATCTCGCCATGGGCAGCGACGTGAATGTCAAAATTGGCTTTGGCTGTGGGCCCGTAGACGATCTTGGCGCCCGTCTTGGCAGCCAAATCCAGGTGGCCGGATACAAAATCAGCATGGAAGTGGGTCTCCAGGATGTACTTGATCTGGGCATCGTCGGCCGCAGCGCGATCGATGTAGGGTGCAGACTCGCGCAGCGGATCGATGATCGCGACCTCGCCATCGCTCTCGATGTAGTAAGCAGCCTCAGCCAGGCAACCAGTATAAATTTGCTCAATTCTCATAATTCCATGGGTTGAAATACAATGCAAAATAAGTCCTCCCGGAGCTGCCGTGGAATGACCTGCGTCAGCTTTGGGAGTCGATGGTGTTAACGGATCAAGTGAAATGGCTGTTGTGTGACTCGGGTTACGATCAATGTTTCAGATCTGAGCGCGTTCAAATATTCTGCATCCCAAATGTGGGCCAGCATCATCAAAACGTGGACAATACCACCCGATTGCCTGCGAAAAAAGGACATGTTGCAGATTGTCGATGGAGTGGAAATCCTGAAAATTCCAGGCTGGGACGCAAGTATGGTGCAGGTATGACCGTGACAAAGATGCCGCCAAGGACGACGAGGATGCTTTTCATTGCGGGATCATCATTCAGCGCGCAATTTCGGGAATTGCGGCGAATCGCTGGTCAAGGAATTGCAGCCGCCTATATTTGTAGGATGTTGTGGCTCAAAATCAAGCAACGGTTGCGCTGGGCGCGGATGCGGGCTGCCTTCGCGGCGGGCTTGGGTGCGCGGGCGCTCCGCGACCGCCCGGGGCTGCGCATTTGCATCTACCACGGCGTGGTGCCTGCGCCGGTGCGCCGCATCAATGCCCGCTTCATTTCCACCGCCCAACTCGACGCGCAGCTCGGCTACATCCGCCAGCATTTCCAAGTGATTTCGCTCGATGCGGCCTTTGCGGGCGATTATGATCCCAAGCGCTTGGTCGTCGCCGTGACCTTCGACGACGGCTACCGCAACAACCTCGTGCATGCACTGCCCATGCTGCAGAAGCACGGCATCCCCGCCACGATTTTTGTGACCGCGCCACGCCCGGCGGGCCAGGACATCCTCTGGCCCGACCTGCTCGATATCGCCTCGGCTGTCGCAGACCAGCCGGTCACCATCGAGGGCCGTGCATTCCACAAAAACCGCAAAGGCGAATACGTCGATGCCCATGGCCAACGCCTCAAAAGCCACTGCAAAACGCAAGGCCCTGCCTTCCAGCAGGCCATGATGGCTGCCTTTGCCGAACATCCCTTCCGAAAGGATCCGTCTTGGGACGACTATTGGCAGTTGCTCGATGCCCAAGAATTGCAGCAGCTCGCGACTGCAGAAGGCATCACGATCGGCGGGCATGGGTGCTTGCACCACAACCTCGATGCGATGCCCCTCGACGCTGCCGTGCAAGATGTGCAAATCGGCCTCCAGTGGATCGAAAGCACGCTCAACAAGCCTGTCAAAACCTTCGCTTTTCCCGACTCCGCCTATTCGCCAGCCTTGGTGGAGGCCCTTTCCAAACTGGGCCTGCAGCAAATGTTGCTCGACAACTACCGCTTCCAAGACCAGGCTGATGCGCGGCTGCGGGAGCGCTTCACGATGCACCCTTGGTTGCCGACCAAAATTTTGATGGCCGAAATGCTCCGAGGGAGCTACTTTTGATCTCATGGAGCCCTTCCCCTACCGCATCGAACGCTTGACCGAGGACCGCCTGCCAGAGGTGCAGCGGCTATTGGCGGAGGTGATGCACCAAAAAGTCTCGTTGGATTACATCCGCCACAAGTACAACACCAGCCACACTGGGCATCAGTATTTGAGTGGCATTGCTTATGACGGCGCGCTCCCAATTGCGTTTTACGGCAGCATCCCACAGATTTTCACCCAGCCTAGCGGGGAGCGGTTCATCGGCTGTCACACCTGCGACAGCATGACCCTCGATGCCTACCAACGCCAAGGGGTACACCAACGCCTTGCCTTGACCACCTACGAATGGATGCGCGCCGAAGGCGTAGCGGTCGTCTATGCTTTTCACAGCGAAAACACCTACCACAGCTGCAAAAAGCTGGAATGGAAGGAATGGGGGCGCTTGAAGGGCTATTGGGTGAAGGCTGCCCGCATCCCCTGGGCAAAAATCTATCGTCGCTTGCCCCTGCTCAAGGGTTTGCACAAGCGACGAATAGAACGGCAAATGGCCAAATGTAGCATCGCGCCTCAGGATTTTGTGAACAGCAACGCTTCACTGGGTTTGGCTGTGGAATATTCGCCAGCCTTCTGGGATTCAAAGGCATTTCACCTGCATTACCTTGTGCAGCTGGAAGGTGTGAAATTTTGGTTGAGTGTGGATGCCGTCGTGCGGGTCGGAGACGCGCATTTCAAGGATGCAGCACATTTTTGGACAGGGATGGCGGCGCTGCAAGGCTTGTGTTCCAAGCTAGGGTTCGACCAGATCCTGTTCCAGACCTTTCCAGGTTCATCGCTTGATGCAGCACTCGCCACGCGCTTGGCAGGCTTTGACTCTTGGATCGCGGGGTATTTGGAATTGGAAGAAGGAGTCGGATTTGATCGGTACTTGCCGAATTATGCGGATCAGGATTCGTTTTGAGGTAGCAGGTAGCAAGTAGTAGGTGCGGAGCGTAGATGTTTTGCGATTTGCGTTTGTTTGGCTTTGCGCTCCTTTGCGGACTTTGCGGTTTTTTCAGGGGGAATCGTGGAGATGCGATGCACAATTATTTTTATGCCTATCGCGAACTTTACCCCTAACCATTTTATTGGTTCCAGTGGTATGTAGCCGCGATGATCAGCCGATCAAAAAGCCTCACTCCTTGATACCTTCTGTTGAGTCGATAACATACTTCGCTGAGGTAATTTTGGAGATATCCCGCTGATATGCAATGGTGTGTGGCAAGTAGGTGGCGCTTGGCATTGCTGATTGTCGTGTGAACCCAGGGTAGCAATTTACAGCCTTCCTTGCCTGGCAAGGTCGTCGCTTGGTGTTTTTTGACGAGCTTGTGCAATAGCCGATGGGACTTTGAGTTGTCCGTTGGCAACTCGGCAGCCGGCAAAACGCTGTTTTCGGTCTCTTGGTTGATCGTTTCTGCCTTCAGATCTTCGATGATCAACATCTTTACATAGCCGCACCTGTATCTCTTTTTGGGATTCTTTGGGTTATCGACAAGCTCGGATTCGGCCATCACCAATACCTTTCCTTGACGCTGGCTGCCAGCCCCACGCTTGAGGGGATCCTCTTCATCCTTATGCCTTCCAACGACGAAAAAAGCCTCATCCAGCTCGATTTGGCCTGTGAGCATGTGCTTTTCGTCCCTGTTTCCCATGGCTCGCCGAATCTTGTGCACCATCGTCCAGATCGGTTCATAATAGGCGTGGCCTATCTGCCGCTGCATTTCAAGCGCAGAGAAACTCTTCTTGGTCGCGGTCATCAAGTGCATGGCGATATACCAGTATTGGAACGGCAACTTGCTATTTTCCATCACCGTGCCGCTCCTGAGCGACATCAGCCGGCCGCAATTCTTGCATTTGTACATCGATTTGGTCCTCATCCACCAGTGCTCGGTCTTGCAGCAGCCCTTGCAAACAACGCCCTCGCCCTCGCGAGCCAGCTTGAAATGTGCCTTGCAGGCATCTTCTGTCGGGAAATCTTGGAAAAACTTGAGCAGTTTCATTTTCTTTCTTGAATTTGCTCCAAGCTCGATCCAAGCCTTGACACCTCGTGTCAAAAATTAGGGGTAAAGTTCGCGATAGGCATATTAATTTTCCTCCCATTTCTCCATTTCCAATCACCCGATAATTCCTAACTTGTACCATGCAAGATCGAAAATCCTTTCTGCGAAATATGGGAATCCTAGGTGGTGGAGCTTTGTTGATGCCTTTGATTGACAGCGGCCTGCGGGCTGAAATCTTGGAGGGCCTCAAGGTGATCCGCAACCAAGCGCCTTTGGATGCGGCGCGCAACGAGGACGTTTGGAAGACCATCCGCGAGGCCTTTGACTACCCGACGGAATTCACCAATTTGGAGAATGGCTATTACAGCCCGATGCCCAAGATCGTGTTGGAGCATTACTTGAGCGATTTCAGGCGAATCAATCAGGAGACGACGCTGTTTATGCGGCGCAAGATGGAGCCCGCCAAGGAGGAAATCCGCGCGAAACTGGCGGCATTTGCGGGGATGGACATGGAGGAGGTCGCGCTCACCCGCAATACGACCGAGTCGCTGGACCTGCTCATCACGGGGCTGCCGCTGCAGCGCGGCGACGAGGTGATCGTGTCGATCTACGACTATGGCTCCATGGTCGAGGCTTTTGAGCAGCAGGCCGAGCGCTACGGCATTGTCGTGAAGCGCGTCGAGTTGCCGGTCGTGCCGACTTCTGAGGAGGAATTGATTGCGCCGTTTCGGGCGGCGATCACCGAGCGCACGCGCATGATGCTCGTGACGCACATGATCAACCTGAACGGGATGATCTTGCCGGTGAAGCAGCTAGCGGCACTGGGACGTGCGCACAATATTTTTGTGATCGTGGATGCCGCGCATTCATTTGCGCATGTGAATTACAAGATTCCGGATCTGGAATGCGATTATTTCGGTTGCAGCCTGCACAAATGGCTGTGCGCGCCGCTGGGCAATGGCCTGCTCACGGTGAAAAAAGACAAGATTGCGGAGATATGGCCCTTGTTTGGGGACCGCGGCCAACCCAAGGACAATATCCGCAAGTTTGAGCATCAGGGCACCAAGCCGCCGGCAGCTTGGCTGGGCATCGGGCACGCGATCGACTTTCACAACAGCATCGGCAGCGCGCAAAAAGAGGCGCGCCTGCATTATCTCAAGACCTATTGGACCGAGCGCGTGCGGGGCATGAAACATTTGGAGCTCTGTTCGCCGACCGATGCCGCCTTTTCCTGCGCCATTGCGAATGTCGGTGTGAAGGGCAAGGCGCCCGCCGAACTCGCGGAGTGGCTCTACAAAGAGCACAATATATTCACCGTCGCCATCAGCACCGGCAATATCCAAGGCGTGCGCATCACACCGCATCTCTACAACACGACGGCGGATTTGGACAAATTGGTGAAGGCGCTGGAGAAGGCGGGGTGATCAAAGAAACCATGCCAGATCAAAAGGTATTTCTATGCAAAATAATCCACAATCTCACGAACTGCAGGCTCACGATTGATTTTCTGAATCATATTGTCGTCAATTTTTCCAAGCAGGTTGTCCCTGAGAGAAGCAAATGGTTCACCACCAGACAAGCTCTTCAGGGCGTATCCAGGATCTCGTTTGAAAAGGTCGAATTCGAGATCAGAGATCGAACGCTTAAAATAATCCTCGATAAACTTCTTATCTGCGAAAAACAATGCCTCCAATTCAGGAACCAACATTACGACTTTGAATTTGGATGGTGATGTAACCATCTTGAAGTAGTGCTCTGCAAAGTTCCTTTTTTCACGGATCTTTCCTTCATCCAATGTATCGGAGTCTATGACGAGCAATACTTGGTAATCGCCCTTGAGGCAATAGGAACGGGCAAGAGACAATGCAGACATATCTCCCCTGCCATCCACAATTTGTGCATTTTCCCTTATTTTTGGTGGGAGAACCTTTTCCAGCAAGGCCCGATCAAACTTCCCTTCGGTAACAATGATATTTTCTTTCATTTTCATCGAATTCTGGTATTAAAATCAGGGACGCATTTTTCGATATAATATTGGTATTTTGAAAGCAAGGATTCGCAGATCAACCCTTCCCGTCCCAAGACAAACTCCACCTCCGATTGCTCCCATAACAAAATCGTTTGTGGTGCCACATGACTTGCAAGCGTTACGGCAGGCTCAGTGAATCCACTGGTAGAAAAAATGCAGCCAATGGTTGCAGCAGGCCTACGCAATAGTTGCGATCTCATTTTTGCTAACGGTGCAAAATCCACCTTGTCATTTTCGAAATCTTTGCATTCTATCAAGCATGACAAACTTGGCAAGTGCACACACCCATCCAATTGTTCAAGCTCGGATCCACTACGGTCAAAGACGCTGTAAGGGTAACTGACCTTTGCTCCTCCTATTTCAAATGCGCGAATGATCAAGTACTCAAGAGCTTTACCTTGTTTCCAGCGCAACGTGTTTCGTTGCAGAATCTTGTCCCAAAGTTCCCGAAGGCCACCCAAATCAAGTGACTGTACACGCCTCTTATATTCTTCTTCCTTTGCCACTTCGATCAAACGTTAACCTTGCAAAGATAGTCTCATTCCAGGAAGGATGCAATATCTTCAGGCCCTCATTCCTCCATTGAATTTCAATTCTCCATTCACAAATCCACCACCTCCAAATGATTCCTTCCCAGCTTCACCTTCCCTTCATTCTCCAGTTGCTTGATGAGGCGTGACACGACCACACGCGAGGTATGCAGGTCGTCGGCGATCTGCTGATGCGTGGTCTCAATCTCGGTCTTGCCGAGCACGCGCACACGGTCGCGCAGGTACTTGAGCAGGCGCTCGTCCATGCGCATGAAGGCGATGCTGTCGATCGTTTCCATGAATTCATCCATCCGCAGCCGGATCGATTCAAAAATGTAGGACTTCCAACTTTGGTATTTACACAACCACGCGTCCAGGTTGGCGATGGGCACCATCACGAGCACGGAGTCCTCCTCTGCGACAGCGTGGACCTTGCTTTTTTTGTTTCCCATGCAGCAACTCATCGACATGGCGCAGGTGTCGCCCGACTCGAGGTAATACAGCAGCAGCTCATTGCCCTCCTTGTCTTCGCGCATGATCTTGATGGCGCCGTCGAGCAACAGCGGCATGTGCGTAAAAACTTCCCCGATTTGCATCAGCGTCAAGCCCTGTTTCACGCGTCGCAACTGCCCCACGGTGGCGATTTCCTCGATCAGCGGCTCCTCCAACATGAAGCCCAGCCGTTCCTGGACCTTTTCATACAATTCTTGATTCATCAACCTCGTCAATTTTGTATCAAATTACGGCATCTGTTTGGATTTTAGGTAAACACTGCGACAAATCCACCACATCAAGGCCTCACCTCCCTAGCAACAACTCGAGCGCCCCGGGCATGCGCTGCGCCCATGCCGTCTCGAAATGCTCGGCCTCGGCATCCAAGACCCAAAAGTAGTCCTTGCCCGCTCGGTATCCCTTGGCATCCAACGCCTTGCGCATGGCGTCGATGCCCGGTTGCAATTCCAGTTCCAAGCCCTTGCCGCCATTGTCGATGTACCATTGCACCTTGCGGCGCTTGCCTTGGTCGCCCACCACATGCGGCAGGTAGTCGAAGTGGAGGAATTGAAAGGCGGGCGACATGCAGATGGCCTTGGAGTAGACCTCGGGATGCTCCCAACACAGCATGAAAGAGATCAAACCGCCCATGGATGAGCCGCCGACATAGGTATGCTTGCGATCGGGCAATGTGTGGTATGTGCTGTCGATCAATGGCTTGAGTTGGTGAATGAGAAAATTCATGTAGGCCGCACCCTTCTCTCCCGGACTGTACTCCGCGCGACGGTCGGGGCCGTGGTTGTAGATGCCCACCACGATCATCGGGGGAATGCGCCCTGCACGCACCATGCTGTCGCAGGCCTCGTCGACCTGCCAGTCCTTGCCAAAGCTGCTCGTCTTGGGGTCAAAGATGTTTTGCCCGTCGTGCATGTAGAGCACGGGATAGCGGCGCTTGCTGCCTGCCGCGTAGCCCGGCGGCAACCACACGACGACATCGCGGGTGGCGAGCCCAGTCGGATGCAAGCCCCTGTGATAGCGCAATTCGCCCGTCACCTGCCCGCTCGGCTCAGGCCGCTTGCCTTCCAACCAATGGAAGATGGTATCGTTCACGACGGCATCTTGCTGGATTTGCAGCTTGAAATTGGGCCTGACCTTGCCGAGGGCGTCGAGGCCCTCACGCTCCCAGCTGCCGCGCGTGTACTTGTATTCGAGCGCCTGCCCAGGCGCGACCACGACGTTTTGCACCCATTTATGCGCGCCGAGCGAAGACATGCGCACCTGTGCCGGGTTCCAGTTGCCAAGTTGCGGATCGTTGCCCACGATGTAAACGGCTGCGGTGTCGGGAAGCCCGGGCGCATGCAACCTGATTTCCATTTTCACTTGTGCCGCAAGATTCCACCCAAAGCCGAGGCAGATGCACAATATTCCCCAGCCGCGCAGCCTACCTGCCAAACTTGTCATAATAGTTCTCCGCATGATCTTCATACCGCTTGATGAGCGCAATATTTTCCTTTTCCAAGGGTGTCAAATCCTTGGAAACATCCACGCTCACCGGAATGTACCAGGCAAGGCCGTTGTCAAAGACGTAGCGCATGCGCCTGTTTTTGAAGGAGTAGCCGTGCCGCGCATAAATTGCATTGCGCATAATCTCCAAGTCGCCTTTGTAGAGGTTCTCGATGTCTGAGCCCTTGAGCTTGACCACCGACGCGTTGAACTTGTTGGCGCCGCCGTCTGAGACTTCGATTTTGTCGCCTTTTTCCACTTGCTTTCCATATTCATCGGTCAGGAAAACGGTGTTCAGGTCATCGAGATCCTGCGTGGGGTCGTATTCAAAAGTAGCGAATTTGAGGTCAAACTTGCGGCGATAGACGGCGATGGTGGTATCATAGGCGATCCAGACACCTGCCGCTGCATCATCTTTTGGCAGAAGAGAAAAATCGAAATAACCGTCGTATCGATTGTCGCCCGGCTCATGGGCGTCGACGTGGTACTTCCCTCCGACGTCGCTCCATGTGCCCGCAAATGGCCGCAGATTTCCCGCCACGACGCTGTGCCCATACACACTGTCGCCTTGGATACGGTCGAGGGAAAGATTGATGCGGTTGCGGTCGCTTGGTGATTGATCGCCGTGAACGCCGACGGCATCAAAATCCCCGACATAATATCCCAGCAAATCGCCGATCGGCCTCGGCTTTGCAGGCATCGAGGTCGTGGCTTGCGTATCAACAGAGACCACGGAACTGTCTGCTCCGTTGCCCGGAGGCATCTGATTGCCTCCGCAGCGCATTCCCAAAACAGCAAGGAGGAATAGGATCCAACGGTATTTCCTTCGCCCGATCATCTGCCAAATTCGTCGTAATAGGCCGTGGCATGCTCCTCGTAGCGCTTGATGAGCGCAATATTTTCCTCCTCGAGTTTCGTCAATTCCTTGCTCACATCGGTGCTCACGGGGATGTACCAATCCACGACGCTGTCGAAGACATAGCGCATCTTGCGGGTCTTGAAGCTGTAGCCATGGCGGGCATAAATCGAATTGCGCATGATTTCCAGGTCGCCCTTGTGCATGTTTTCAATGTCTTCCTTGGTGAGTTTGGTCTTGGAGGGATTGTGTTTCAAGACGTCGGAAGTCACGACCTCTGCACGCTGCCAATCTGGTTCGGGCACCTTGCCATAGAGCTCCGACCAAGACACTTCCTCGGGCAATTCCAAATTGGCGTCGTAGGCAAATGTCTTGTGCAACAGGTGATATTTGCGCTCGGTCACTGCGAGCTTGGCATCGTTGGCGACCCAGGTGCCATCGACCGTCTTGCTTTGAGGATCGACCACAAAGCTGAATTTGCCGTCGTATTTGTCGTCGCCCGGTTCAGCGGCCTCCACTTTGTAGGCTTCGCCTTCCATGGTATAGCTGCCCGAAAATGGCCTCGAATTGCCTGCCACCACGCTGTGCCCCGTGACCTTGCCGTCGCCGAGGGCGTCGATCGATACGTTGATGCGGTTGTTGAAGCTAGGGCTCTTGCCCTTTTGGAATTTGGTCGCCTCAAAGTTGCCAACATAGAAGCCGGTCACTGCCGCAGCATCGGCTTGCGGCTTGGCAGGCTCCTCGGTGGGTGGCATGGGTTCGATGGCCGTGCTGTCTGCGGTCGCAGCAGACTCTTGCGTCTTGCTTGTGCAACCAAAGGCCATCGTGGCCAGCAAAAGGAAAAAGAGAATCTGTTTTTTCATTGTCTTATTTTTCGAATGATGAATTCTGCAACCAATAGATTGAGCGTCCAGCCCAGCCACGAGATCAGGATGTAGACATCCATGGGCCGTGGTTCAAACAACGCCACCAATACAAATTTCCAAGCCCGCAAGGTGATCGCCGACATAGCCAATGCAAAGCTGCGAATCATCCATGCCCGGTGGGCTGCAAAGTCAAACTGTGCAGCCCTGCGCACCGCCAAGATCGTAAAAATGAACCACAAAATCCCCAAGATGGAAAAAGCGACCTGGGAAGGAAGCCCACCATTGGCATAGATGCCCATCACAAATCCCGAAGGTGCCGCAAATGCCAAGACCGAAACCACATACAACCAACCACTCCAGCGGTGTATCCGGGGCCAATTGCGGCGCATGCCCTCCGAAAACTGCGTGAACCCCGCGACGAGGCAGACCGGCGCGGTGAAGACGTGGGTGAAAAACGCAATCTTGTAATGCCACATCACGATGTAATCTTGCTTGATGCGCAAGAAGGCGACATCGGTATTGATCGGGACGTATTGCAAGGTGATGGCGAGCATGAGCCAACAAAAGTAGCCGTAGACCACCAAGAGGGCGATTTGCAAAGCCAGCTTGAAGATGTTTGCAGGTTTGTAGCCCAGCTGAGTGGATGTCTTGGAAGTCGCCAATGCCTGGATTGATCAAAGGACCAAGATAGCAAGTTGGTCGGGGAATTGCAATTGTGGAAATGGGCCTTTGGTGCGGCCCGGCCCGATCAGAAGTCGGGGCAGGGCTATCCTGCTCAGGCCTCTGGCGCATGAATGTTGGCTTTCAGGCTATTTGGGAGTTTTTTTGGGGGCTTGGCGGTACTCGACCGCAGTTCGGGCAGGATGAGCGTGCCACGACGCGTCGGGGCCGCCCGCTATTTGCCGCTCGCGCTTTGCCTCAGTTGATCTTGACGCGCTTCACCTCTTTGTATTGGTACAGGTCCTTCTCCTCTACCTCCTCGGCGGCCCATCCATACATGACTACGGCATCGTTGCCCTCGATTTTGAGGTAGAAGTAGTCTCCTGCGCCTGCCCACCAGCCGCCGACCGCCATTTTGGCATCCTTGGGGATTTCATAATTGTCCCAGCCATCGGCGGTGATCACCTCACAGGCATTGATCGAATCTACCAGGACGACCTTGGTGCCGATGTGTAGGGAGATCTCCGATAGCGGCATCTCGTCGTTGAGGTCACGGATTTCCCGACAGACGAGCTTGACGTCGTCGACATTGACTGCGGGAGCTTGCGGTGCAGCGGCTGCAGTGGAGTCGCCGACGCTCGTCGAGACGGGTTCGGTGGCGCTGGGTTTGCAGGCAAATGCGAGCAGCAGCATGGCCAAGGCAAAAAATCCGTGTACTTTTTTCATGATTTTCTTTGATCTAGAATTCCAAGGGCCGAAAGTAGGCATTCTTGGGGGAAATGAAAAAATGATGACGGCAGCTCCCACCCCAGCTGAAACTCGCAACCGCATCTGTGACGCCATTCCTAAACA
This sequence comes from Bacteroidota bacterium, assembly GCA_031375795.1. Classification (GTDB taxonomy): domain Bacteria; phylum Bacteroidota; class Bacteroidia; order J057; family JADKCL01; genus JADKCL01. Next base: position 994 of record JANMIM010000504.1, on the reverse strand, counting down.
AAATACTACCTTTGGATTCCTGAAATCTCCACCTTTTGGCTGATTCACCTCGCCCCAACGCTGAAAATCATGATGCAAAGACTACTCCTGATCTGCGCCCTCCTCACGAGCTTTGCAATGGCGCAATCCTATCCCGACATTCATGCATCGAGGCCGCGCATCTATGTTGATTCCGCTCGCTTTGCTTGGCTGCAAGCGAATATCGGGGTTGGCGATTGCGGCAGCACCTACACCACATTTGTCAATGCCGTCAATTCCAACTGGTACAATGACCCGCAACTCTATCTCCTGGGCACGGATAGCACGCTGTGGACTTGGGATTTTTCGTCCCACTGGGCGACGCTGGAGGCCGTGTACACCGCCTCGCTGTATGGCATCACCCACGACCCGCTGGCACTCAAGCGCTGTCGCTTCATCATCACGCAATACAACAACCGATGGGATACCCTCAATTTTGCAAACTATGACTGGTACACCAATGAGGACAACATCCGCAGCTATTGCGACGTGGGCGGCTTGATGTATGACTGGTGCTACGATGCATTGCCGGCCGCGATGCGGCAGCATACGACGCAAAATTTGTACCGGGTCGCACGGTATTTCATGGATACCTACATCACCTCGGCCTCGGGAAACAGCTATGTTTCCAGCCACAATGCCTGGAATACCATTTTTGCCAATCAATACGCGCTGGTGCTGGACAGTGCCGACGGTCTCAGCGCCATGCAGTTGGACACGGTGCAGCAATGGTACCACACGACGATCGACAAATTTACGAATGGCTTCTTCCCATGCTACGGATACTACCGTGACGACGACGGCGGCTGGAATTGGACCGCAGCCTACGCGATGTGGAGCTTGATCGACCAGTTTCAACTCTTTGAAAACATGCGCATCGCCACTGGCAAAGACTATTTCCACGACCTGCCTTGGGTCCAAAATTCCATCAACCAATACTGGTATTTCATGCAACCCGACGGCTGGACCATCAATT
>JANMIM010000503.1:0-4773 GCA_031375795.1 Bacteroidota bacterium | reverse complement strand
CTGCTCAGTGTGAGAGCGAGGGTGAGTGAGGAGGAATTCGCCTGCGGCGAATCAACCCACCTCCTTCATCTCCGGGCGGCAGATCCAGAAGTTGTTGTAGCCCTCGCCGACGACGAGGCTCAGGAGGCCCATTTGCGCCATCTCCAAGATGGAAAGAAAGGTGAAGACGCAATAGATCTTGTCGGGATACTCCATGATGAAGCTCACGAAGTCGATCCTTTCGCGGGCATCGAGCAAGGCGGTCACGCGATCCTTCACCTGCTCGACCGTGTAGGGATAGGCACGGATCACGTGCTTGGGTGCCGCCATGCGCTCCTCGTGGCGCGCCATCACCCGCTTGTAGGTGCGCAGGATCGCATACAGGTCGATACTGCTCAGTTCCTCCTCGTGCGAGTCGGCATCCAAAAACAGTTTCTCCTCTTGTCTCGCAAATTCACGCTTGAAGACCATGCTTGCATCCTCCTCCAGCTTGGCGAGGGCGTCTTGCACCGACTTGAAACGCTTGTATTCCAGCAGGCGATCCACGAGTTCCTTGCGCGGATCCTCGACATCTCCTTGTTCGTTGATCACGGGGCGTGGGATGAGCATGCGCGACTTGATGCGCATGAGCGTGCCGGCCACGAGGATGAACTCAGAGGCCACCTCCATGTTGAGCACATCCATTTGGTGCATGTAGTCCAGGAAGTCGCGCGTGATGCGGCTGATCGGGATGTCGTGTACATCCAATTCGTCGCGCTCGATGAAGAACAGCAACAGGTCGAAAGGCCCCTCAAAAATGGGCAATTCGATGCGATATGTTTCTTGTAGGGCGACAGCTCCCATGATCATTCCGTATTCTGATGCAAACATCCCCTTGCTTATCCACATGCGTCGGGCCGATTTATTCACATTCGAAAAGATGTGGGGGATTGATGTGTTTGTATATCAAAAAGTGTTTCCACATGTGCAGTGGGCACTTTGGAGCCACTTTTGAAAAATCGCCTCGGGGAGCGTGTTTGGGCGGATCGCACCAGGGAATCGATCCATTTTCCGAGGCTTTAGGATTCCCCTCCAATTCCTATCTTTGCGCCGCTTCACACGATAGAAACGCATCCACCATGGAATATATCACGGGCCTTCTCGACTTTGTCTTGCACATCAACAAGCATCTGGACACCATGGTGGCCGAGCACCCGATCGCGATCTATGCGATTTTGTTTTCGATCATCTTTGTGGAGACGGGTGTGGTGGTGCTGCCATTTTTGCCGGGCGACTCACTGCTGTTTGCTGCGGGTGCGATCTGCGCCCGCGATGTGGGCGCGATGAACATCTGGATCTTGATCCCTCTGCTCGTCGTGGCGGCAGTGCTCGGCGACAACAGCAACTATGGCATCGGCCGCTTTTTTGGTGGCTGGGCTGTGAAGCTGAAGATCGGCAAACGGCAGCTCGTCAAGCAGGCCTACATCGACAAGACACAGGCTTTTTTTGACAAGTATGGCACCAAAGCCATCATCTTGGCCCGTTTTGTTCCCATCGTCCGCACATTCACGCCATTTGTGGCGGGGGTCGGCAAGATGGATTACAAAGGCAAATTTCTGCCCTACGACATTGCGGGCGGCATCTTGTGGATTGCTTCGATGACGCTGGCAGGCTATGCACTCGGCAACATCACTTGGGTCAAAAACAATTTTGAGGCGGTGGTGATCGCGATCATCTTGATCTCCGTGATGCCGATGGTGATCGGCTACTTCCGCAACCGCATGGCCAAAAAGTCTGATTCCAATTCCTGAAAACAGGCGATGGAATTCCGCACCGAAATATTCCCCGAGCCTGCATCCCACCCCATCGGTCACAGCTCGGCCATCGTCTCGGTAGGTTCTTGCTTTGCCGAGCGCATGGGCGATCGGCTCAGGCAATACAAATTTCGCTTGCTGCAAAACCCGTTTGGGATCATTTTCCATCCGCAGCCGCTCATCGCGCCGCTGCAGGCTGCCTTGGATCAAAACACAGATCTTCCCAAGCAGCTCTTCTTTCATGACGGCCGCTGGCGCAGCCTTGCATTCCACTCCCAACTCAGCCACCACGACCGCGACTTCCTCACGCACATGGTCGCCGGCGCCATGCAGGCCACCCGCAATGCCCTGCAGCAAGCCGATCTCCTGATCATCACCCTCGGCTCCGCCATCGGGTTCTGGCACAAGGACACGAGCCGCATCGTCGCCAATTGCCACAAGCTGCCGCAACAAGATTTTGAGCTGCGCATGAGCCGTGTCGCAGATTTGAAGGCAAGCTACGATGCATTTTTCCGGCAATTGCGCGCGGTCAATCCCAAGGTGCAGGTGCTGCTGACGGTGAGCCCGGTGCGGCACATTCGTTCGGGACTTGTGGAGAATGGCGGCAGCAAGGCGGTCTTGCGCACGCTGTGTCAGGAGCTGACCGAAGACCATGCCGAGGTGCACTATTTCCCTGCTTGGGAAATCCTGATGGACGACCTGCGCGACTACCGCTTCTATGCACGCGACCTTGCTCACCCGAGCGAGGTGGCCGAGGAATATGTCTGGGAAAAATTTTGTGCGACCTGGCTCAGCCCATCGGCCCGCGAGACCAATGAGGCGATCGACGGGGTGCTGCGTGACCTGGCACACCGGCCACGCGACCCCAAAGGCGAGGCACACATCGCATTCCTGAAAAAATTGCACGACCGCATCGATCGGCTCCGGCCGATGGTGGACATGGACTTGGAGCTCCGAGAGGTCGAGGAGCGGCTGGGAATGCGGTGATTGCGGGAAAATGAAGGCTATTGGCCGCCAGACTTGGAGGCATTTTCCTGGTCGGCGCTCGTCTTGGCATTTTCTGAATCGGTGAGCACCTTGATTTTCATGCTGTCGGCCATTTCCTTGCTGAGCATGCGATAGGGTCCGGTCACCACCTCCTCGCCTTCTTGGAGCCCCTCCTTGATCACGATGTATTTGCTGTCGCTGATGCCGGTGACGACGGGCCTGATTTGGGCAAATTGTTTTTCGCGCAAGACAAAGACGACCTCCTCAGGCTCGGCATCCTCGTCCTTTTTGATTTTCCTCACCGTGACAGCCTGCAATGGCACAGCCAATACATTTTCCTGACGCTCAGTGAAGATCTCGACCTGGGCACTCATGCCTGGCAAAAAGGGGCTTGCATTGGCCTTGACGTCGCGCATGAGCTCGGTCTTGCCAAGGTAGGACTTGGGGTCGATCTCGACCTTGACCTCAAACGATGTGATCTGATCGGTGGTCGTCGCCACTGCCCCCGAGGCCGCCGAATAGGCGATCTCGGTCACATGGCCCCAAAATTTCTCTTCGCCAAAAGCATCGACTTCCACCAGGGCAGAGTCCCCGATGTGCACGTGGATGATGTCGTTTTCATTGATGTCGACCACGACTTGCATCCTGCTCAGGTCGGCGATGCGAAACAGCTCGGTGCCTTGCATCTGCATGGTCCCGACCACTCGCTCGCCAAATCGGATGTTTTGGCGGGTGATCGTGCCATTCATGCTGGCGGTGATCGTGGTCTTGCGCAGGTCGCTCTGGGCGGTCTTGAGGCTGGCCCGACGGCTCTCGGTACTGAACTTGGCAGCCCTGAAACTGGCCTCGTTTGCACGGAGCTGTGAGCGGGAAATGTTGTATTTGAGTTGGGCGGCCTCCAGCTCTGCCTTGGGGATCACGCCCGTGGAGAAAAGCTGCTGCTGCCGCAGGAGGTTGGCGGAATCTTGCATGATTTGCACGCGGGTCTGCTCGATGGCTGCCGTGGCCTGCAGCTCTGCGGCCACCGAGCCGTTGAGCGCCGCTTGGGCCTGCTCCAGTGCACTTTGGTAGTTGTCGGGCCGGATGGAAACCAAGACATCCCCCATCTTGACCTCCTTGCCCTCGGTGATGTCGAGTGCGACGACCTCACCCGAGACGTCTGCCGCTATCTTGACCTCGAGTACCGGCTCGACCTTGCCTGTCTCCGAGACCGAGGCGATCACGGTGCGGCGGGCGGCGGGCTCGATGGTCACGCCCACATCCTTCTTCTTCCCGCCAAAAAAGACAATCAAGAAAGTGACCAATAGGATCACCCCCACGATGCTGCCCCAGATGAGGCCCGTCCTGCGCTTTTTCCCAGTAGATGTCGCCATGGTCTTATCGATCAGAATTGAATTGGTTTTCCTTGGTAGATGTCGAGGATCTTGCGCTTGAGCATGCGGTCATACAGCGCCTGCAATTGCTCGATTTCGGCTTTGGTCTTGCTGTTGAGGACCTCCATGAAGGCATAGTGGTCGAGCAATCCTGCATTGAACCGCGCCTCGGCGTAGCGGTAGTTTTCGTCGAGGCTTTGGATTTGCTCCACGGTCGCGGCATACTTGGCATCGGCCGCCGAGGCGTCGAGGTGAGCCTGCTTGATGGATTTGTAGAGGTCCTGCTGCTCGGCGTCGAGGTTGAGCAGCGTGTTTTTGTAGTTGACCTTGGAGAGCAGGTAGTTTTGGCGGGTGGCCAGGCGATTGAAGATCGGCACAGACAGGTTGAACGACAGGGTCTGGCTGAAATTGGAATCAAACTGCGTGAATAGCGGAATCGTATTCCCATATTGGATCGTGGGGAACCCGTCCACGATGGTGAAGCCGGTGCGCTCGCGGGAGTTGGATGAATAGAAACTGGTCAGCCCAAACGAGATGTTGAAGGTCGGGAAATAGGCAGCCCGGGCACTGTTGATGGCATATTTGGTGGCCAATGCCTTGAATTGCTGCTTGAGCACGCCGGGATTGTTGAGCCGGGCGGC
>JANMIM010000476.1:0-3637 GCA_031375795.1 Bacteroidota bacterium | reverse complement strand
GTCTTCTTGGAGAAATTCAAACTATATTGCCAGTGGTACGAGGCGCTTTTTGAGGAAAAACTACCTTCTCTTGCCGATCGAATTGTGCTTCATACACCTGCATTTGCCCCATCCTACGGCAGTGTGAATGCCGAGGTGATCGATTCGATTCGTCAGTATGCAAAGCGGGGGGTATTCACCGACCCGATCTACTCAGCCAAACATTTTGCAACCGTGGACCGCTATTTGGACGCGCAATTGGGCGAGGAAATCATTATGGGACTCGTAATCCACAGCGGAGGGGCGCAGGCCTTGCCTGGCTATGCGCATCATTTTGCAAAGAAGCCCTGAGGGCGATTTCTAGAGACTTGGCAGCAACACATATTTCACCACCCAAGCCATCACAAGCAGCAAGCTGCATGCCATCCACAGCCCCACCGGTGCGTAGCTGCGCCAGGCGATCTTCAATTTGAATTCGGCATAGGCAAGCAAAATGGATTTTTCAGCAAAAAAGGCAAGCACCGTCCCTGCAGCGATGCCGGCGATGCCATAGAACTGCATCAACACCAAGGTCAGCACGACATTCAAGACGAGCTCTGCACCTGCACTCACACTCATCATGGTCGTCTTCTGAAATCCCCTGATCACCGATTGGGGAAACATGAGCCGGGGGATCGCCAGCAATAGAAACAGGTCAAACACCGGAACAGCATGCGGAAAACGGTTGGCGAACACCAGTTCAAACAGGGGGCCGCTGATCGCCATGAGCAGCAAACTGATGGGAAACAACGTCACGATCAGGCGCTTGGAGCTGTTCCTAAGGTCCCGCAATGCGCCATCGACCTCACCCGTGCGCAGGCCACCGGCAATCTCGCCCGCGCGAACGATGCTCACGGAATTGGCCAAGAGCAGAATCAAGGGAAACTCCTTGGCCCCGTACCTGAAATCGACAAAATCGTCGGGAAAAAAGCGCTGCACGAGAAAACCATCCACATACACCGCACTCTGGCTCAGCAGCGTCGCCAAGATGAGCGGCCAACTGATGCGCCACAGGTCCCGTGCCACGTCGGCGACATCCCTATGGTTGTCTCCCGTGCGAGGCTGGTCCGATAACAGCCAAATGGTCTTGCCCACGGCCAAGGCCAGCAAAGCAAAGACCATCGATGGCAAACCCCAACCCAATGCCGCCGGAATCCCGATTGCCGCACAATATCCGATGGCCGCAAAACCGCCAAAGGCCAAAAGTTTTCTGGCCTTGCCCTGCACGATATAGATATAGGGCACCAATTGGCTCAATGTCTCCAAGCCGATGTAGCCTGCAAATGCCCAAACGGCACGCTGGTCCAGTTGCGGGTAGAATGCCAGCCCCACGACGAGGCAGGCCACCGCACTCGCTGCCGAGAGCCCGGCCGCCAAGCGACGCGTGCGCCGCATGATCGCAGCACCGAGCAATGGATCCGATTTTTTTTGCAGGAGCAGGAAGCCATCGAGCAATCCTCCCAGCCAAAAAAACGTGGCGCTTCCCCCGATCAAAAGCAGCGTCTCATAGTCATCAATGATGTTTTGAGCCACATAAAACCACGCCATCGCCACCGCTGAACCGATCAGCGAGCCATAACGCAGCACCTGATACGCTTGGAAAGCGAATGAGGTGCCTTGCATGATTGACGAAACCGACGTATATTTAATTTTCAAGCTGCTGAATTCCTGACGAAAGGAAGGAAAAAAGCAAAGCTAAACCGTTTTTTGGCATAGAATAGGGGTAAAAAATTATCATTTCTCGAAGGCCGCCCGCAACGAAGTGTGTAATGCAACTTCAAAATCATCTCAGCTTCAGCCCAGCCCTAGAGACGAATAGGCGCCATGTTCAGGCCAGAATGAACAGAACGACATCAAAGGCAACCCCTGTACTGTGTAACCGAACGGCTCTCTTTATGTTGGAAAGATGCTTCAACGTTTGCGATATTAGATTTGTAATTTAGGTAGGACTTAAAAAAAACACATTGCCATGAACGCTTTGTTAGGACTTTTAGCTTGGTTGCTCGGAATTTTTTCCCCGTCGCATGCGTCTGCAGACCAGATGCCAGGTAGGGACGTCGCTGTTGTGCCTGTGGAGAACTCCAACGGCATTCACGGCATGAATCATAACCCCCGCACAGTGGTCGCGTTGGAAGACACGCACTTCTCCCCCGCCAAGTAATTGGCGTCCATTCCCGAAAAGTATGACATAAAACACCAGCTTCCTTGCAATAGGAAGCTGGTGTTTCTGCTTTTGGCAGACGCTGATTTGGTGCGTCGCAGACACGACCAATGGCGACTTTGTACACCCTGATGGCCATTTGCAGCTATGTGATGGAACATCACCTGTAAGAATTTGAAAAAAGAACACAATTATATCAGCGACTTGTCTTATGTTTGTACTTATTTCTTAGTTGGAAATTGGACGATAGTTTAAAAACTAAAACACTGTTATCTTTTTAATGTATGAGAATGAAGAAATTTACCACACTCGCGATTGCTGGCTTGGTGGCAACTTCTGTTTTTGGGCAACAGCCTGGAAGACCGAAGCATGTTGCTAGCCCACAGCAGATCTCTGCTGTTTCTCAAAATGTAAAAAACACAATGATCTTCCATGAGGGAGAGAATGGCCCGATTGTAGCAGCTGGTCAGAAGCCTGCAACCGCCATCCCCAACACCAATGGTAAGATAGCTGCCGTGAACCCGACTCTGATCGGTTCCTCCTCCAACTCCTTTTCGATTCTTCGCCAGGAGCAAAACCAAGTTTTTGTCAACAATGACTTGGACGTCGTTGGTTTCATCCACCGCAACGATGCTACCGTCTATGGTGGCTCTAGCGGCAACTTGAACTATGGCCTCTCGATCGACAATGGTGCGACCTTCACAAAGGACATTGGATTCATGAATCCTCTGCTCACCTTCGTTGCTCGCTATCCAAACGGTACGCTGTACAACCCACCTGGCAACACCAACCCATTGAGTGCCAAGGTGGTTGCTTATGCACCTACCCTCGCAACCGGTGCTTCATTTGACGGTCACTTCAACTGTGTCGCCAACGTGGAACTTACCACCAACGGCCTCACCGCTCCTACCGAGCACTATGACCACACCGGCGAAGGTACCTTGTTGCCCGGCGGTTTGACCGAAGGTCTCCCAGGCGAATTCTGGGCCGTGGACGCACCATGGGATGGTACCAACAGCTTGGGCCCCATCACCATCTACAAAGGCATCTACTCTGGCGGCGACATCATCTACACCCAGCAGCCTGACCTCGTCCCCAGCCATGACTTGTCTGTCGACGGTACCCCTACGATGATCGGTCCAAACATGGCCTTCTCCCCAGACGGAACTGTGGGTTTCATCGCCATGATCGGTGACCTCATCGGTGGCCCGGATTCTGTCCTCTCCCCGATCTTCTCCAAAACCACCGACAACGGTGTCACTTGGACCACTCCGATTGAGATGGACCTGAACTCTGTTGCATGGATTGCAGACAGCCTCACGTCATTCTGGGAAGACTCCTTGGGCAACCCAGCATCCAACGGTGTTGCTACCTGCGCATTTGACTTCGACTTCACCGTCGACAAGAATGGCAACCCTCACATGGCTGTTGTGATCGGCTCACAAGCTGTCGGCACCC
>JANMIM010000426.1:0-1167 GCA_031375795.1 Bacteroidota bacterium | reverse complement strand
CCACTGCGGCTTTTTGCTGAGCCTCCGGAATCTTGCCCAATCGCGCCGCAAACAGCAGGTTTTTTTGCACGGTCAAGTGCTCAAACAGCGTCGAGGCTTGGTCCACGACCCCTACCATGCCCGGCCGCACGCTGGTCATTTTGTCGGAACCCAAGCCATCCAGGATTTGGATGACGCCCGATTGCGGCTGCAAAATCCCGGCAAGCAATCCGAGCAAGGTGGACTTTCCCGAGCCTGATTCCCCCAAAATCACAATCAATTCGCCTTCAGGGCTGCCTTTGTGGGGCCGCTGAATGTCATTGATTTCAAAGGAGAGGTCGTTCAATACATTGGCCTTGCCCTTCCCGTAAGCAAAAGTCAATCCCGATACCGTGAGTACGGGCCGATTGACGGTATATTCAAATTCACTCATTGTACACCCCCCTCTTTCTTCACAAATGCAAATGGAAAAGCCCAGCGAATGACGTAAAAGGATAGGGCATCGATCACAATCCCCACGATCAAAATCGAGAGCTGCAAGGCGAAGATTTCATCATAGCCGTGTGCGTTTTTGTGTAGGTCTTCGAGCAGCACGCCTACGCCACCGCCCTCGCGCACGCGCAGCTCGACAAATGTGAGCATCATGAAGGCCATCGCGAGATTCTGCCTGATGACATCCGCAATATCCCCAGCCTTTTCCCGAATCTGAATGTGCCAGACCTGCTGCAAAGGTGAGAGGCCCAATGTCTTGGCAGCATCCAACCGCACCTTTTCCACCGAACCAACCACCGCGACGATACTCGTGGTCATGTAGGGCACGATGCCAAACATGAGCAGATAGATGCGTGCTGTGGTAAGGTCATCGGCCAGCATCACAAATACAATCGAGATCCCGACGAGCGACAAGAATCGCATCTTGGTCACAAATGCCACCAGCAGACGCATGATCGGAATCACGGTCGAGAACGAAATCAAAAGTGATGCCACCACACTGCAAAATATCGCGACCACCGTGAGCTTGATTGTCGAGCCCCAGTGGGCCAGCAATTGCTGCTCTCGGAAAAGCTTCGGAAATGCGGCGATGATCTTCCAAGGGCTGGGGATCACCGCTGGCATGATGATCACCCAAAATACCGCAAGCATGACCAACGTAAACAGGTAGGGAATGTACTTCCAACTACCGCTGGG
>JANMIM010000403.1:0-4461 GCA_031375795.1 Bacteroidota bacterium | reverse complement strand
TGGCGGCAAAAATTCCCTCCAAATGCCGTCTGTTTAAGATCAGGTGGGTCGCCCCCCCCAAAATTTTATTTGGGGGCCGACGAACGCTCCTGTTGCCTCACGGTACCCTACGGCAAAATCACTGTTCGTCGGCCCCCAGCGTTGTTTTGGGGAGGACCGACGAACAGGTGCCGAATTGGTCGTACATCCATTCCGCCAGCACCATCAAGTTCGTCGTGGAAGCTGGATTGCAAAATTCTCCGTGATTTGTACAAATCCCGGATTCTGCTCCGGCAAAATCCTTATTTTGTCCCATGGATCGCAAAGAATGGCTGAAAACAATGGGCGTGCTGGGCGCCGGTATGCTCGCTGGTCGGGCAAAAGCACTCAATTGGATGCAAGAAGACGCCTTGCGCAGGGCCGATTTTGGAAATGACTTCCAATGGGGCGTCGCCACGGCGGCCTACCAAATCGAGGGCGCCTGGAACGTCGACGGCAAGGGTCCCTCCATTTGGGACACCTTCAGTCACCGCCGAGGCAAGATCAAGACCAAGGAAAATGGCGACATGGCCTGCGATTTCTACCATCGCTTCCCTGACGACCTGAGCCTCATGCAACAAATGGGGATTCAAAATTTCCGCTGCTCCCTGGCTTGGTCACGCATCTTGCCAGAGGGGAAGGGCAGGGTCAATGACAAAGGCCTGGATTTCTACAAGCGCCTCATCGACAATGCCTTGGAAAAAGGAGTAAAGCCTTGGCTCACCATCTACCACTGGGATTTGCCGCAAGCCCTGGAGAATGAAGGCGGCTGGGCCAATCGGTCGATCATCGGGCATTTCTCGGAATTTGCGAACCTCGTGACGCGGGAATTTGGGGACCGCGTGAAGGATTGGATGGTGCTCAATGAGCCGATGGCGTTCACGAGTCTCGGGTATCTGTTGGGGATCCATGCCCCGGGCAGGCGGGGCATCGGCTCGTTTGTAAAGTCGGCCCACCACGCAACCATGTGCCAAGCCGAAGGCGGACGCATCATCCGCGCAAATGTGCCGGGCGCCCATGTGGGCACGACCATCAGCGCGAGCCCCATCCACCCCAAGGACGACCGTCCCAAGCACATCGCCGCCGCCAAACGCGCCGATGCCCTCATCAACCGTATCTTCATCGACCCTGCTTGCGGCCTAGGTTATCCCACCGAGGACCTGCCCCTCATTCGCAGCATCCACAAGCACATGCTCCCCGGCGACGCTGAGAAATTGCCTTTCGAATTTGACTTCATCGGCTTGCAATACTACACCCGGCAGGTCGTCAAATCCGCCATGATCCCCTTGATCGGCGCCAACGTGGTCAAGCCCAAAAAATATGGCATTCCCGAGGAGGAAATCACCGACATGGGCTGGGAAGTGTATCCCGAGGGCATCTATACGCTACTGAAACGATTTGCCGCGATGCCCATGGTCAAGAAAATCATCGTCACTGAAAATGGCGCGGCCTTTCCAGACCAAGTCGACGGCAACCATGTACACGACCCCAAGCGCATCCAGTTTCTCAAGGATTACCTCGACCAGGTGCTCAAGGCCAAAAACGAGGGCGTGAACGTGGCCGGCTATTTTGTCTGGAGCTTCATGGACAACTTCGAATGGGCGGAGGGTTATTTTCCGAGATTCGGGTTGGTGCACGTGGACTACGCCACGCAGCAGCGCCGCATCAAGGATTCGGGACTTTGGTTTTCAGATTTTTTGAAAGGGAAATAGAATCATGAGCCCGTGGCCTCCCGGCCACAGGGCAATCGACAGCCCGCCTCCAGCGGAATTCCGCCACAAAGCCAAAAATAGCAGGCTCAAGTAAAAATCCGCTACCGCAAGCGCCCGCCACGGGCTGTGAGGAGTTCGACCATGTCGGTTTCCCCCTCGCGGTAGGCGAGACCGGCCGGACTCAGGGAATGGTCGTCGCGCAGGTTGAGGTCGGCCTGGCAGTCCTCGATCAGGGCGATGGCGGCGGCGGCATTGCCTCGGGCAGCGGCCACATGGAGCGGGGTCTCCCCGATCATGTTGTGGAGGTCGGGATCGACCTCCAGCGCGCACAACCGTCGAATGCCAGCACTGTCGTCGTCGGCGGCAAACTCATGCAACATCGTGTTTCCCAGCTTGTTGGCGGCATTGACATTGCCGCCGTGCGTGGCGATCCACTGCACCACCTCCCAATGCCCGCCCTCGGCAGCCAGAAAGATGGGGGTCTCGCCCAGGTCATTGATGCGGTTGATGTTGGCACCCGACGATGCCAGCAACTGCACCATCGAGAGGTTGCCGTTGTCGGCGGCCTCGTGCATGGGCGAGCCCTGGGTACCCGGCGCATGTACATCGGCACCGATGGCGATCATTTTGGAAACAAGCTCGGCATGGTTGAGCATCGCAGCGCAATAAAAGGGTGTCAAGCCCTTACGCACCGGGCCATCGAATCGGGCGCCCGCATTCACGATAGCCAAAGCCGCCCGCTCGTGGTCGTGCTGCAAGGCGAGCCATAGCGGAGAATCGGGCCCGATCGCCCGTTCGGGATCTGCGCCATTTTTCAGCAACAAGTCCACGATCAATTCATTGCCGCCGATGGCCGCAGCCTCGAGGGGCAGCATCGTTTCACCCGGAACGAGGGAATCCGCACGGGCGCCACTGAGCAGCAGACGCTCGACGTTGCCGACCTCCTGGTTGCGGATCGCCTCCATCAAGGCCGCATCTATGCTTTCACGGCAACCCGAGATCGTCGCCAAGCATAGCATGGCGGCGAAGAGTGCCTTGAAAGAAATCCATTTGCCGCACATAGGGCCCTGACTGCTTAAATGCTGAAGAAATCCTCTCAAAAATACACCCAAATCGGGAAAATGCGCCATTCTCCAGCGATTTCGATTAAAAGGATTCGACCTTTTTCCAGCACATTCATCCCAGATACATCGTTCACTATTCTATACAAATCCACATTTATTCAGAAATAGTTGGGCAAAAGCGCCGATTGCTGGGCAAAAAAAACCGCTGAACTTGCCCCTATCAAAATAAGAGGATGCGCGCCTCGCATCGTCTGCTGAAAAAAAGGACATTAATTCCGTATTATAATTCTTGAGGGTCCAGAAACGCCCGTTTCTGGCCCTTTTTTCTTTTCCCCCCTGCCCGATTTTTTGGTAATTTTGCAGCTTCATGAAAGCCAAGACCCTCCATTTCACCCACGCCCTGATCGGCAGCCTTTGCATCCTCCTGCTCAATGCCTGTGGTTTCACGAAGACCCCCAAAAAATCGTGGTCTGACGAAACCTGCCCTTTGCCACCCGACTATGGCAACTTGGAAAATTGGGCGGCGCATCCAGACAAGGCGGACTTTGCCGACATGACACCCACTGCACAGTTCCAGGATGGCCAAAAGGAATCTGAAATCGATGTTTTTTTCCTGCATCCGACGACGCTTTTTGGGAAAAAGGACTGGAACGGCGACCCACAAGACAAGCAGCTCAACGAGCGCACGGAGCGTAGGCCGATCAAGCACCAAGCGAGCATTTTCAACGGAGCGGGCCGGGTGTATGCCCCGCGCTATCGGCAGATGGTGCTCGGAGGTTTCTTTGACAAGCACGATCCCGCCTCCAACGGCAAGGCCTTTCATACCGCCTATTGCGACCTCAAGGCCAGTTTTGAATACTACATGGCCCACTACAACCAAGGTCGGCCGGTCATGATCGTTGCCCACAGCCAGGGCTCTGCACACGCAATTCATCTGCTCAGGGACTATTTTGACGGCAAGCCCTTGCAGTCGCAATTGGTGGCCGCCTACATCGCGGGTTGGCCGGTGCCCGCCGACACATTTGCGGTTTTGAAGCCCTGCGAAAACCCAGAGCAGACCGGCTGCTATGCCAGTTGGTGCAGTTTTGAGTGGGGCACCGCTCCCAAGAACCCGCAATGGTATGACGATGCTGTCGTGGTGAATCCGATCACATGGCGCATGGACACGGTGCCGTCAGAGATCAACATGCACCGCGGCACGGTGATGGGCGGTTATGACGAAGTGTACCCTGCGGTCCTGAAAGCACAGGTACACGGTGGCTATCTCTGGGTGACCCGACCCGACATCAAGGGAACCAGCATCATCAGCAGCAACAATTTCCACATCGCAGACTACAATCTTTTTTGGGTGAACGTGCGCGAAAATGCAATTCATCGCGCCGAGCAATACTTGAAAGAGGATCACGCAGGCCGCTAGCGTTTTTTCTTGCTGGCGAGGGCAAATGGGTTGAATTCCAGTGCCAAATTGATCCAGAACCGCAGGTCCTCATCGCGCTCGATGCCTTCTGCACCCACGAATACAAAGTTCTTGAGGGGTCTTCCCGTGAAGTCCATTTCTCGGCAGCCGCGTCGCTCAAAAGCCATCTCCCTAGCTTGCGGGGCGATGCGGGCCATCAGTTCGTCGCGCAGGACGCCGACGCACATCTTGCCGCAGACCATGAAGCAGA
>JANMIM010000393.1:0-3933 GCA_031375795.1 Bacteroidota bacterium | reverse complement strand
AAAAAGTCGACGCCTCCAAGCTCGCTCGGGGCACTTATTTGATCCGTTTCCGCTCAGCCCAGCTGGTGGAAATGCGTCGGGTGGTGCTGCAGTGAGTGTTTTTGGTTGATTTCCCCCTCAAGGTTCATTTTTGGATGGGCTTTGAGGGGGATTTTTTTATGGGGGGGGGATGACTGGATCGTTCTATGGTAGCCCCCCCAAATAGAAACCACCCAAAGAACCCCCTTCAAAACGCTGGAAACGCCACTTGGCACGAAAACAAACCTCCCAAAACTGCGATTGATTGCGATTTCATGTGGATTTTGGAGCCTAGAACACCCCCAAAATTGCGACTGGATGTGGATTGGATGGTGACCGCAGGTGGCCCTGATCGCAGTCCTGAGCGCGTTTGAGACCCCCTTTTTGCGATCTGATCTGGATCGCCGCAATGCCGCCTGAATGGCCTGTTTTGGTCATGCGGGCGCTAACCGGGCACCGTTTTGGAGAGGCCTTCAGCCAAAACGGGCACTGAAAACGGCCTCAGCCACCCAGGGCGAATACCGCTCGACACTGCCACCTGTCCCATTTACTGGTCAAAAATTTCTGAATTGGCCAAAACGGGCCAAAAACGGGTAAAGGGGACAAAAGGGGACAAAGTTTGTCCCGCGAAATTGGCCTGATTTGGCCGATTGGCAGAGACAAAATGAACCGCAAATCTGATCGTTATTGCTGGTTGGAAGTGAAAATCGTGTTTGCAAAAATGGACACCAAGTCCATTCATTTTGCATACTTAGAAAAAGTGTAGAGGAAAAAACACATTAGCCGTAGGCACTCAGGCATCTATCGAACCACCAAAGAGTAAAAGCATCAACTCTTCCTTAACCTTCGCGATCTTGGCTTGCACGGCAATCTTTTGGCTTTGGATTTTAGGAAGATGATCACTTGAAGGGGTGATGTTGCCTGACGTTGAATGTTGCAAATCGATTTCTAGCATATCAAGTTCCTTATGAAGTCTTACCAGCTCATTGGTAGCAGTATCAACCAACAAAAGATTAAGACCCTCGCGTGTTTTTTCATTGATCTCAAATTTTTCTCGAAACATGCTAGCTGCATTAAACATGAAGGCTTCTGTTGTGGTGATAGGCAATGGTACTGCTGGCACACCTCCGTGCAGGGCAAAAGCGTCCATATTGGAAGATTGATCTTCTCGAAAAATTGGACCATCGCCAGTAATAAGGTAGTGAGCTGATACATTGTAGTTCTTAAGCAGGGTGTTTGCAATCTCTAAAAATTGCCGAAAACACTCATTGTAGCCATTTTCCAGCTTGGTGGTCCAGCTCGATCCCTTTCCAAAAAGGGCACCAAATGATATTTGGTCCATGTCCATGGCCTTTCTGATATTTTTGAAGATTTCTCCTTCGGTCATATAATTCTTGCTAAATATTCAAATGTGGATAAATAAAAACTTCAAATCAGGACTGTAAGCGTGCCTAATGTCTGGATTTGAATATATATTTGTTTCCAGATAAGAAAACACGATGCAATTAAGTGAAATCATAGAGAAACTCCAACGAGGCGACAAGGCAAGGATAGCAAGGATCGTCGGTTGCGCCAATGGCACCGTGAACGCCGTCTTGATGGGGTGGCGTAACCCAGAAACGGAATTGAGCATGCGCATCATTGCTGCGGCTGCGGCGCTCATTCAGGGCACCAGCGAGTTGGATGTCAAGCTACGGGCAACGTTTGCCGACATGCATTCACCACAATCGGTTGAACAATGATCCTTGGACCCACACGTGATCAGTCACTTTACAGCGCCGACGAACTGCGCGAAGCTGGCGTATCGAAATGCAACATCAAAAAATTGGGGCAGAGAATAGGCGACGAGGGCACGATGGAGGCAGGCGGCGAGCGGCACTTCGCCTACGGCAGCCTGCCCAAGCCGATCCGCAAGTTGCTCGACAAGGCGGTCGCAGCCAAGCCTGGCGGGATGCTGGAGCCCGTAGACAAGGCCAAGTGGCTGCGCCATCAGGTGACCAAGGACATCGCGCTGATCGCGGAGGTGCAGGCGGCCCGCCCCGATCTCCCCAAGGACCGCATCGTGGACGTGCTGCTGGGTGACGGCTGGATGCGCCTGATCACCGACCGCTCCCCACAGGCCCTGGGCTTCGAGAGCAAGCCCGAGCTGCTGAAATATGCCACGCTGGCGATCCAGCAGGAGAATTTGAGCTGCCTGAGGATCAGGAGCGCGGAGTGGCTGCGCAAGCGCATCACGGCCTGGAAGAAGGACGGCTGGCGCTCGCTGGTCAGCGGCAAGATCGGGATGGTGAACGCCAAGAAGCGCACCGACGAGAGCGACGAGGTGCTGATGTCGCTCTTCAGCGACGAGCGCCGGTTCTCTGTCGCGGCGGTCTGGCACATATATAAGGAGTTGCGGGCCACCACAAACAAGGCGCTGCCGGAGCTCTCGGAGACCACGGTGCGCGAGTTCCTGGACCGCCCCGAGGTGCGCACCAAGTGCCTGAGCACCCGGTACAGCAACGGCGAGTGGCGCAACGAGCTGGACCCGGTGACCAAGCGCAGCAGGCCCAGCCACCCCGACGATTTGTGGGTGCTGGACGGGACGCCGTTCGAGCTCTATTACCAGGACGGCAAGTCGATCCGCCGCCTGTATTGGGTCTGGGTGCTCGACGCCCACAGTTGGAAGGTCGTCGGCTACGCCATCGGCGACACCGAGACGGGCCACCTCGTGCGCCAGGCCCTCCGCATGGCCACCCGCACCACCGGGACGCTGCCCAATCAGTTGCAATTCGACAACGGCAGCGCCTTCAAGGCCAAGGAGACGCTCGACTGGATGAAGCTGATGGCCAAGGCCACGCCGACCGCCGTGGGCAACGCCCGTGCCAAGGTGGCGGAGCCATTCTGGGCACACTTCGAGCGCAGCATCCTCAAGTATTACGGCAACCACAGCGGCGGCAACATCAAGGCCCGCAGGCTGGAGACATTGGCCAACACCGACTTCATCAAGGAAAACTGGCGCTCGTTCCCGGACCGGGACGGCCTCATCAGGCAGGTGCACGAGTGCGTCGCGCTCTGGAATGCGAGCGAATTCAACGGCTTGGTCCCCAACAAGACCTACGCCAAGGGCAGCCCACGCCGCCGCGAGCTCACGCTGGAGCAGACCCAGCAGCTCTTCTGGGTGAAGCGCCCCAAGACCGTGAAATACACCAACAGGGGCCTGTGCATGGACGTGGACAAGGTCGAGCAATGGTACGAGGCCCCTGCCGGGGGCAGCCCCGCCGAGGTCGCCGAGTTCTACATGGACCACATCGGCGAGAGCTTCACGGTCTTCTACGACCCCGACGACCTCTCCAGCATCGCGCTCCACACGGCCGCCGGGAAGTTGGTGGCGCTGGCCGAGGCCCCGCGCCTGGTGCCGATGGCGCTGGCCGACATGGACGAGCAGGGCGGGGCCGACCTGGCCAGGCGTCAGCAGATCCGCAGGGAGGTGAGGGTGCTGGCCGACGAAAGGAGCATCACCCCCGACCGTGCACTGGAGGTGCTCAAGGGCGCGATCACGCACGAGCGCCTGCACAAGGATGCCTGGAACGATGCCGAGGCGACGCTGAAGCAGTACGCCGTGATCGGTGTGATCGAGGAGCCGAGGCCACGCGGCGGGCACCTGAATTTGGCGGGCAAGGCGACGCTGAAGCGCCTGGAAATCGAGGATTGAAACTTGGAAAACTGGAAATATGAACACTGAGATGAAAAAATTGATCGCCGAGGGCCTGCGCAAGCGGATGGGCTCGGCGAGCCAGAATGCCTTCAGCGACGAGCTGGGCATCAGCCCAGCGCACCTGAGCAACATTTTGACGGGCAAGCACGAGGCGGTGAGCGCCCAGCTCTGGGCGCAGATGCTCAGCCTGCTCGGCGGGGTGAAGCTGCCCAGGATCG
>JANMIM010000389.1:0-5712 GCA_031375795.1 Bacteroidota bacterium | reverse complement strand
AGATCCTGGGCGACGGCGACCGCAAGCTCACCAAGACGGGCACCAACATGGGGACCGTCCTGTACATGAGCCCCGAGCAGGTCAAGGGGCAGGTCGTCGATCAGCGCAGCGACATCTATGCACTGGGCGTCACACTGTTTCAGATGGCGACCGGCCGCAATCCCTACTCGGCCGACATGACCGAGTTTTATGTCTACGACCAGATCGTCAACCATCCGCTGCCGCCGGCCCACGAGTTTTACCCGGGCGTGGGTCCGCAGGTCGAGGCCCTGATCGCCAAGGCGACCGCCAAGGATCCTGCGGATCGGTTTGCGGATGTGGGTGCGTTTTTGGATGCCTTGCGGAATGGGATGGAATTGGAGGCGGATGAGCCGGTGGTTGTGGCAGAAGCCATGGCCGCTGATGTGCCCAGCGAGGCGGCGACTTCTGTGGCGGTGCCGCCTTTGGAAGCAGCGACATCCGTGGCGACGGCCGCGATTCCGGAGGCGCAAGTACCTGTGGGTGATCAGGCTCCAGCGCAAGCGAGCCTGCCGCCACGTGCCCCCAAGCGCAAGCGGCGGGTGTGGCCTTGGGTGATGTTGTTGTTGGTTGGGTTAGGCACTGCGGGTGGATTTTTGGGGCTGCCTTATTTGAAGGGGAAACCTGAGAAGATGTTTGTGGTGCCCGAGGACCTGCATCTTTGGAAAAAGGCCCAGGTCAATTCAGGGGATATGGGCGAGATTCCATTTGGCACGGAGGTCACTGTCTTGAGTGGCGCCGCAAATGGTTGGCATCAAGTGCAATGGAATACAAAGAAGGGCTATGTGAATGGCTATTATTTGGTGCCATTTGAGGAATTTCAGGTGATCAAGCACGCCATGGACAATGGGGTGAAGAAATGGTTTGACAAATCCTACTTGCGTATTTCCTTGGCGCAATATTTCCACGACGAAAAATTGAAGGCCGACCTGCCACCGGCGACCTTTCAAGCGGTCTACGGCGAATCGTCGGATGGCAAGGAAACGTGGCATGCAGCGGCAAGATCCTTTGACAGCGAGTACAATACCGTCATCAAAGGGATGCATTTGGAAAGCGGGAAATATGATGAAAATGGGCGACAGGATGACAACGTCGTCATCTTGGAAAGCAAGGGCGGCGACGGCCCCCACCGCAGATTGGTGGCGTTCAAGCATGTGAAAAAAGGCGAATCGTACGACAGCGATGTCCTCGCCGAGATGGACATTTCGCAATATCCCAACCATCAGGTTCGCATCGCATCCTCCAAGAAAATGATGGGCTACTCCTTTGAAAACAAAAATGCCTGCATCAATGATTTTGTCAATGGCAAGTGGCGCATCCTCCTCGCCGATCCCAAGGACGACAGCCAAGCCCTGCTTTTGTCGCCCGACGGTCATGGCACGTTTGAGAAATTAGAATTGACCAAAAACGCCGCTCCTTGGTAGATTCCGCATCGGCCTGCAAGCGCATCGTCTGAGAATTTGTTATCTTCGCTCGGTCCCAAAATCGTTGTCCCCAATTCGCACAAAATGAAACCGCAAAGAGCGCAAAGGTTCGCAAAGTCAAAAATGGGTGAATCCAATTCGCTCAGAATGCAACCGCCCCTCGACGAGCATAGGCAGGCCCCCAACCACAGCGCGTCACCAACTCTGAACTCTGATCTCTGAACTCTGATCTCTGAACTTTTCACTTTTCACTTTTCACTTTTCACTTTTCACTTTTCACTTTTCACTCCCCCCGTGTTCCCCAACAAAATCATCCAAAACTACAAAGTTTCCCACCTGCTTGGCAGCGGTGGCATGGGTGAGGTATGGGCGGGGGCACACCTGTACATGGACCGCAAGGTCGCGATCAAGGCCCTGCACCAGAGCCTTGTCAGCAATCCCGAGATCAGGGGGCGCTTCAAAAACGAAGCCGTCACCATGTCGCAACTGGAGCACCCCAACATCGTGCGCCTCTATGACTACATCGAGCAAAACGATGGCGTGTACCTCGTCATGGAATATGTGGACGGCGACCCCCTCGACCAATACATCTTGCGCAAAACTGGCCCGATTCCCGAGGGGCAGGCCCGGCAATTGTTTGAGCAAATGCTGCTCGGCTTGCAATATGCCCATCAGCACGGCGTGATCCACCGCGACATCAAGCCCAGCAACTTCATGGTCACCCCGCAAAAACAAGTGCTGATCCTGGATTTTGGCATTGCCAAGTTGCTGGAATCGGTCGGGCCGCAGCGCACCAAGGCGGGGACACGCATCGGCACCGTGCTGTACATGAGCCCTGAGCAGGTGCAGGGGCATGAAACCGATGCCCGGAGCGACATCTATGCCTTGGGCGTCACGCTTTTTCAGATGCTCACCGGCCAATGTCCCTATCCCAACGACGCCTCGGAGTATGACGTGTACCAGCGCATCGTGAACGAGCCCCTGCCCCGGGCGGCCAGTTTTTACCCTGCCGTGTCTGCCGAGATGCAGGCGCTCATCGACAAGGCCACCGCCAAGAAACCGCAAGATCGCTTCCAGAACTGCGCCGATTTCCTCGCCGCACTGTTGGGAAAATCGACCATCACGCCCGTCACAGCCAAGGCCACGATCGACCAGGCTTCCGAAAAGAAGGCTGCAAACGCCGCCAAGTCCAAGAAAAAGCGCATGCATTGGGCATTGAAGACGATGATTTGGCTGGTTGTGCTGGGTGGAATCGGGGCGGCAGGGTACGTCTGGGGATGGCCGCTCCTTCAAAAGGAGATCGAGACGACGCAGCAGCGCACGCCCGCCACGGTGGCACTCGAGTTTTTGGATTACATTGAAAAAGGAGAAGGCCAAACAGCGGGCTACCTCACGGCAGGCAATTGCGGATTGGAAATCCAGCAGCGCATATTGGCCAGCCAGATGCGCGAAAAGCAATCCTATGAGATCTTGGATGCCGAGACGATCGGCGTCGAGGCGGTCGTGACCTACCGCGGCCTCAAGGACCACCGCCGCGCCCAACTCAAATTGTTCAGGCGACGTGGCATGTGGGAGGTGGATTGCTGGTAAATCGTGGATTGCCGTCCGCGCTGGAAGTGCCCGATTGGAAGCCATCGCATTTGTCCCAAACCCGAATCAGACCAAAATCGGCCCTCGGCAGATCGTTGCCCTTCGATTTGCCCAGCGTCCTGAAATCCTGCTTATCTTTGCCACACACAGCTAGCTTCAAAAGATGAGACTACTTCACATCGGCCGCGCCACCACCAATGACATCGTGATCAGCGACCAGACCGTGTCGCGCCAGCATGCCCAGCTCATCGTCGACGATGCCGGGCAGGCGACGATCATCGACCTCAGCTCTGGAAACGGGACGTTTGTCAATGGCAAACGCATCTCGGAGCCGAGGGTGCTCGACCCCACCGACATCGTGAAGGTCGGGGAGTACCTGCTGAAATGGCGCAGCTACCTCAGCGAAAATGCCACGACACCCCTGAGCGCCCCTGCCCAAGTCGCGCCCCAAGAGCAGGCCCCTGTGCCCAGCGACACGCCCGACGTTGCCCGCAAGCCGATTCCGTGGAAATGGATCGGCATCGGTTCGGGTGCCGTGCTGGTGGTGTTGCTGCTCATCTTCATGCTGAGCGGCGGCAAGGCAAAGCCCAACCTCGAGGGGAAATGGCGGGAGGTCGAGGACAAGGACACGTGGATCATGTTTGGCCCAGATGGGAAATACACCGAGGGATACAAGAACTCGGTGAGCTACGACAGCGCCACCTGGAAGGCGATGGGCGTGGACCGCATCCTGATCGAAAAAGGGGATTTGGAGATTTCGCGCACCTACAAATTTGAGGATGACGAGCTGGAGATCACTCAAATCGGCGTCACCACAGCCTATACCCGCGACAAGGCTGAATAGGGCAGTCCGTGTCGTGAGGGCATTTTCCGCGTGAGGCAAACATCACAGAGGGGAGTGGAGGCTATACCGACTACATGACGTCGGCTGTGGTCGAAAAGCTTGCTTGGCGACATTGATGTGCTTTTTCGTTCATCGGGCGGCCAATCCCAGATGGACCCTGACAAAGCCTTGGATGAATGACAAAATATTCGTAAGTTGTCGTGGCGGTTTGCTTGTAGCCAACCGATTAGATACATCCACGGAAAAGGAAGCATGAAAAAAACACTACTTTTTGCGGTCTTACTGGCATTTGCGGGCAGCTGTAGCCTGATCGCACAGTCGGTTACAGGCGTGGTCATGACACCACAAAACAAGGTGGCCATGATGGAGGAATTCACCGGAGTGCGCTGCACCTACTGCCCAGACGGCCACACGGTCTTGCTGGGATTGGAGTCCTCCTATCCCGATCAAGTTTATTGGGTGAGCTTTCACCCCAACGGCTCCGGCCTCACGCCTCCCTATTCCGGGGATCCCGATTTGCGCAGGACCTATCCCGACGTGTTTTATTCCACACCCTATTGCGGCAGCTCCCGATTCATGCCGAGCGCGTTCATCAACCGCCGCATCTGGGCCAATGAGCGCATCCAAGGCCGTGGCGACTGGCCCGCACGTGTCGCCGAACTCATCGCCGAGCCTTCCCCCGCCAATGTCGGTGTGCTGGCAAACTACAACCCTGTCACCAAGCTGCTCAGTGTCACCGCAGAGGTCTATTATACCTCCTCGGTGACCGACCTCAACTCGATCTATGTCGTGCTGAGCGAAGACAACATCACGGTGGCGCAGCAGGCTGGCGCGAGCGGTTCCTATGTGCAGGATAAGGTATTCCGCCAGGCCATGACCGCCCAATGGGGAGATACCATCGTAACCACCACAGCTGGCACCTTGGCGACATTCACATTTACATTTGACAACACCACCGCCAACTACGACATGGCACAAGCCAAGGTCACGGCCTACGTCGAGAACAAGACGACCACCGAGTTGTATTCCGGCATGCAAAAGCAGGTGCAGATCTCTGGTGCCACCGCTGTGAACGCACCGAAGGTGGGTTTGGAGGTAAATGTGTTGCCCAATCCATTTTCCGGTGAGACCAGCCTGCTCCTGAACCTGCAAGCGGCAGAGCAAGTGGACTATGGGATCTACAATCTGCAAGGCCAGAAAGTGAGCTTCCAAGACCTCGGCCTGTTGTCTTCGGGCCCACACGGCTTCATGATCGATGCCACAGGCCTTGCCAGTGGCATCTACCTGCTGCAAGTGCATGCAGGTGACCTCGTGCATACCCATCGCCTCGTTGTGAATTGAGCCTGGCGATGATTTTCCCGCTTGGACCTTTGTGGTACAAGCGCCCTACCGATTTTACGCGCTGATTTTATCCTACATTTTAGAAGAAGGCACGAAGCTGGTTTCAACACCAGCTTCGCGTCGTTTTTAGCCGAGCCCTTTTGCGGGTGCAGCTGGCTTGGCAGCCCCTCAAAAAGCATGTTTTCCCAAGACACAATTTCCCGTTTGCTCAATCAACACGGCATTCCATCCGTCCAAATGACCCGTTTGCACAATGGACGCAAAATCGATTTCATTTGGTGATAGCTTTGGAGCAATTAGTCCAATTAGTTTCTTCTCATAGATTAACGCGTTCTTTTCAGTACCTAATCCTATTTAGACAACAAGCAGCCACTGAAGAAGAGGGCCTGAGGTGACAAGCCGATCAGCGCTTCTGCAGCACGGGGAGAACATAAGCTCCCCGTTTTTTTTGCCCCTTTCCCAGCCACCGACTGCCTTTAGGATCCCCGCGACTTG
>JANMIM010000382.1:0-2540 GCA_031375795.1 Bacteroidota bacterium | reverse complement strand
ACCAGCGTCCCGGGGACGATGGTCGTGGTCTGGGCCAGCGTGTCGTTGTATTGGTTGCCATCCCCGAGGTAGCCCACCCAAGCTTGCAAGGGGTATGTACCCGCAACGCTCAGGTTCACGGTCGTTGCAAATGTGTGGTTCACGACGCCGCCGCTCGCAATGGGGCCTGCGATCGACTCTGTGTTCACGGCACCCCCATTGAATCGATAGGAGACCGGGACATTGCTTGCTGGCGAGGTGCCATTGTTGGTGACCCGCACCGTCACGGCAGTCGTCGCCGATGTCTGGCAGTTTTGCAACACACCCGTGCCGGGACTCTGCACTTGTGTCATGGCGACATCGATCGGGATCACGCAGTTGAAGGTGCCACCTGCGCGGTAGATGGCGATGGCCCTGCGGCCCTTGCCGGTTCCCTGCAATGCGCGCACGCTGTACCAGTGCTCCACGTTGGGATTTTGGTTTCTGATGACCGCACTCGTGCCCGTGCTCGTGGCCACCGAGTCCATGTATTTTGTGCCGAGGATGCTCACCTCATACCCCGTCGCACCTGTAGCCGCCGTCCAGCTGATGCCGATGGAGTCGGGGCAGATGTAGTTGATCGTGATGCCCGAGGGCAGGCGGGCGATGGTAAATGTGGCATCGCTGGCGTCGTTGTAGGCGCCGGACGTCACACGCACGAGGGCTTGGCCGGTCACCGTGGTCGGCACGGTCCAGTTGTAGAAGCGCTGTGTGCTGGCTACGTTGGTCGCGATGTTGGTCCAGCTTCCGCCGTTGTTGGTGCTGTATTCGAGTGTGAAGTTGCCCGTCGTGCCAAAGGCGTCCCAGCGCAATTTCTCGGTCTCGCCGGGCACAAAGCCTTCGCCTCCGATCGGGTAGGTCATTTCCACGCCTGCCCTCACAAACTCGTAGACGACCCAGAACCGCTGCGGTCCTTGAGGCACGGCAAAGCCGTTGACGGTGAGGGTCGCATTGCCTGCTGGCGGATTGGTGATGGTGACCTGCTCCATGTTGTTGAGGTCGTCGATGCCACGCACGGCGGGTGAGTTGAGCGCGGTCGCGGTCGGCGTCTCGTCCAGCACCCATGGATTGTAGGTGCTCCCTGCGGTGACCTGAATGTTCAGGTCATTGACCAGTGCCCTTGCGGCCGCTGGATTGCCACCTGGATCGGTCCAGTACACCATCACCCGCAGTTCGAGGGTGTTGGCGGGCACGGCGATGGTTTGGGAGCGGGTCTGTCCTTGCGAGACGGAGTCGAGGCGGTGCTGGCCCAGCTCGAGGAGGCGCACGGCCCGCAGGGCGTTGATGTGTCCCCAGCCATGCTTGTAGTCCGGCCCTGCATTGCCTGCATCATTGCCCGTGTTCAGGATGCAGGCTTTGATGAGTGCCGACTCGGGATTCTGGCCGCCGTTCAGGCTCTTGTAGGCGTGGTAGAGCTGGGTCGTGGTGCCAGCGATGCTTGGCGCAGCAGCCGATGTGCCGCTGCCCGTCTGGGTGGTATTGTTTTCGTCGGTGCTCAGCTGCCCGAATCCATTGGCGCAGATGTCGGGCTTGATGCGGCCATCGTCGGCAGGGCCGCGTGAGCTCGTGCTCTCGAGGAAGCCGCTGTTGTTCATGTCGCCGCAAGTGATCACACTCTTGCCCGCCTTGTAGCCACCCGTGATATTTCCCCAGCCAGGACCAGCACCATAGCCGTGGTCTGCAGACCCGGCATTCCCTGCCGAGAACACGTGCTCCAGTTGTCGGTTGCTGTAGATCTGGTCGTCGATGAATTCCGTGTCGGTCGTGTATACGCCGCCCGTGCCCTGGCTATAGCTCGTCGAGGTCAGGATCACCCCATAGGTGCTGAAGTGCGTCACCGCATTTACGATGTGCGTGTATGTGCCGATGTCCCAGTAGTAGCAGTAGGCTCCAGAGGCATGGCCGCGCACCTTGGGCTCGCGGTTGCCCGCGCCAAAGAAAATGCCGCTGGTCATGTCGCCATGCGTACCGTTATTGCTCGTTGCAAATTGTGTGAGACGGCCCTCGGTGTCTATGTGTGGGCCGATCGAGCCATCGTCTGCCAGGCCCACGGTCACACCCGTGCCATCGTAGTGGCGGCCGGCGCCATAGTCGGTGTTGATCGCATTGGAGCGGTGCAGGCTGCGGCCCGCGTAGTCGTCGGGCGTGCTCACCGGGGCGATCGGCTCGATGAATTGGATGAAGGGAAATTGCAGCAGATGATACAAGCGGTTGGTCTCCACCCGCAGGCGCACGTTGCGTGGGTGGGCGTCCTCGACCACCTCGTAGTGCTTGCCCAGCAAGGCCACGATCGCCTCCTTGGTGATGTCACTGTAAGGCTTCACCATCACCTCGATCTTGTCGCCCTGCATCGCCCAGTCAGGATACTGTCCTGTAAACAGTTGCTTTGAGAAAATGAATCGGTCATTGGGCAGCATCATGCTGCGGGCGCCACGGCCCACCAATTTGCCCAATTCATAGTTGCGCGGCACCGAGACCACGTAGGCATTGTAGGGCAGATAGTCCACAAAGCGCAGGCCCTC
>JANMIM010000367.1:0-9866 GCA_031375795.1 Bacteroidota bacterium | reverse complement strand
ACCGGCCGCACCATCCGTGCGGCGCTCGACGCCATGCTCGCCTTTGGCCGGCCGGCCTCGGTCGAATTGCTCGTGCTCGTGGACCGCAACCGACAGCGTGAGCTGCCCGTCGAGGCCTTTTATACCGGCATCCGTGTGGATGCCCTGCCCCATGAAAAAGTGATCGTGCGCCTCAAGGAAGGTGGCGGCGAAGACTCTGTGAGAATTGAATCCCGATAAATGCTGAGTTCAAAACATCTGCTAGGCATCCAAGACATCACCGCCGAAGACATCGGCCTGATCTTCAAGACCGCCACCGAATTCAAGGAGGTGATCAACCGATCCATCAAGAAGGTGCCGAGCCTGCGCGACGTGACGGTCGCCAACCTCTTCTTTGAAAAAAGCACCCGCACGCGCATCTCATTTGAGCTGGCCCAGAAGCGGCTCTCGGCAGACATCATCAACTTCAGCGCCAGCAGCAGCAGCGTCAAGAAGGGCGAGACCCTACTCGACACCGTGAACAACATCCTGGCGATGAAGGTCGACATGATCGTGATGCGCCACCCCAACCCAGGTGCCTGCGTGTTCCTGAGCAAGCACATCGACGCCCGCATCGTGAATGCTGGCGACGGCGCGCACGAGCACCCGACCCAGGCACTGCTCGATTGCTTCTCGCTACAAGAGAAATTTGGCAGCCTGCAGGGCCTGAATGTCGCGATCATCGGCGACATCATGCACAGCCGTGTCGCCCTCAGCAATATCTATGCGCTCCAGAAACTCGGCGCCAAGGTGCGGGTCTGCGGTCCGCCGACTTTGATGCCGAGGTTCATCCACGAGCTCGGCGTCGAGGTGAGCCACGACCTCGCCGACACCCTGCGCTGGGCAGATGCCGTGAACATGCTGCGCATTCAACTGGAGCGGCAGGACGTCAAGTATTTCCCGACCCTGCGCGAATACACGATGCAGTACGGCCTCACGATGGACCGCCTCATGGCCGCCAAAAAGGACCTGGTCGTGATGCATCCCGGCCCGATCAACCGCGGCGTGGAGATCAGCGCCGAGGTTGCAGACTCCGCCAACTCGATCATTTTGGAGCAGGTGGAAAATGGGGTTGCGGTGCGGATGGCGGTGATGTACCTCTTGGCAATGAATAATTGAGAATGGAAAATGGAGAATGGAGAATGGAGAATGGAGAATGGAGAATGGAGAATTGAAATGTCTTCTCGTTCCTCGGCCATTATCCCTTCTGCATATCTAGCAGTTTGGCTTGAATTTCATCGGGTTTTTGGGTGCCGATGAGCAGTCTCTTGCCGTCGTTGAACTCCAATTGCAGACCCATATTTCCTGAGACGTTGTAGGCTTTGCCGTTGCTGAAGAACGCTCCCTTGATGCCCCAGCCGCCGTATTCGCTCAGCGGGTCGTAGCGTCGCACCTCGGCCTTGCTGATTTCATCCCACGAAAAGTGCTTTGCCGACAAGTGGAATGGGAAAAAACGAACCGAGATGCCTGCTGTGGTCATTTCTGTTTTCAGGTTTGCAAACAGAAAAAGGGCGACCAAAGCGATGTTCAGCGCAATTCCGATGACCATTCCTCCCATTTGCATCGGGTCAGAATCCTCTCCTGCGGTTGAACCGATCACAAGTCCCGAAAGGGTGAGTCCAGTGACCACAAGCATCAACAACCAAAGCCACCATTGCCGAAACCGTTGTACTTCTGTGAACAGCATTTTCCTTTTCATTGCCCTCTAACGATTGACCAGGTCAAAGTCCGGAAATCCCTTTGCGTGTTATACGTGAAAATTGTACAATTCCATGCTGCTGATGCTATTTGGTTCGCCGCGTCACAAAGAGCTCTTTACCATCAGACGGAAAATGCAGCGAAAATCCACAAAACGGATGACACAAATTTTCGAAAGCAATTGATCCAAATCAAAAATGGAGAATGCACCACAGCCCATTCTCCATTTTCCATTCTCCATTTTCAATTAATTCCCGCCTTCGCCCTCGTCTTCCGGGGTTTCGTCGGTATCCAGGGTGGGATCCTTGACTTTGTCAAACCAGCCTTCCTTGTCGATCGCGTCTTTTTCAAGTTCCTTGTCATCGTCCTCGTCCTTGTAGAGGTCGCTGTCGTCGATTTTCTCTTCTTCCAGCTTGGCGGGCTTGTTGAATACTGCAGCCACCTTGGGGTCCACGGTCGATCCGAAGTACTTCTTGCGGAGTTCGTCGAGCAACTCCACTACCGACTCGGTCATCTCGATGTCGGGCTTGAGACCTTTGGCGGATGGGATGTAAGGTGCCGAATTCCCATATTTTTTCACCGAGGTACAGTACATGCTAAAGATATAGGTGTACTCCCTGAAGATCACCTTGAGCTCTGGCATGAAACAATCGGGTCCCTCGAGCGCATCTTCGCTCATCGCGAAGTCTTCGAGGGTATTCAATGGATCGTCGATGTCCAAGGACAACTCGACGCGCTTGGCATCAAAGGTATTGCCGTAACACTTGGGAGCGTCGGCAGGTGTCTTGACTTTCAGGTCCACCAAGATCACTTTCAGGTCGTCCTGGGCCATGGCAGGCTCCGCGACCGTCGAAGGCAGTACCAGGGACATTCCCAAGACTAACGGTAACAGTAGATAATGCCTCATTCTTCCACCAATTTAGATTCTCACTCCGAAGTTAACGAAAATTTGGCTCAACTTCAAGTAGTAGAATTATCAACAACCGTTCCAAACTGCGAAAAGGCCAATTTTATTATTGAACCGATTCGACTTGGTTGGCTATCCGATCCTTACTTGTATTCCTTGGGCGGGTCAGGCACGGGCACCTGGATGCTGCCAGGGATGCCGATCAATGGAAACTCCTTGCGCAGGGGGAAATATTCAAAATCCTCTGGCATATAGATGCGGCGCAAGTCTGGATGCCCTTGGAATCGGATGCCGACCATGTCCCAAGCCTCGCGCTCATACCAATTGGCGGCAGGCCACACCTTGATCACGCTGTGCACGGTGGGCTCGTGCTCACCGACCTTGACCACGATGCGCAGGCGCTTCTTGTTGTCGAGGTTCACGATGTTGTAGGCGACGCCAAACCGCAACTCGTCGGTGTAGTAGTCGATGCCGGTCATGTCGGCCAGGTAGTTGAAGCCAAATTTTTCTTTCAAAATTTGACAGACCTCCACGATGGCAGCCGCCTTGACCTCGATCATCGTCTCGCCAGCGTAGTGGGTGACGTTGATGACCCAGTCCTGGATCTCTTGGTATTCGCTCAGTTGAATCCCGCTCATTTCTTCTGAATTCAATTCATTTTCAACACATTCCGCAAAACCTTACACGGTCTTGCTCGCAAAGTTTGCAGTCCAGGCGACGGGATCTTTCCGCCAATCCTGGATCACAGCCATTTCGACGGGCTGAATATAGGAAATCTCCACGGCTTTTGCCAAAAGGTCCTGCAAGCCCACCAAGGCATGGCACCGCACATCCGCCTCGCCAAAGGCTGCGGCCGAGTGCGGAAAGCCATAGTCAAACATCGCCGCGATGCCCGCGACCTGCCCGCCTGCCGCCCGCAGCGCCTGCACCGCCGCCAAACTGCTGCCGCCCGTGGAGATCAAGTCCTCGATCACCACATACGACAGCTCGGGCTGCAATCGCCCCTCGATCTGATTGCCCATGCCATGTTTCTTGGCCTCTGAGCGGATGTAGATGTAGGGCAATCCCAGCCGGTCTGCGACCAAGGCCCCCTGCGGGATGCCCGCCGTGGCCACGCCCGCGACGCCGGTCGCCTGTGGATAATTTTTTTGGATCAAGCCCACCAAGGCCGTCGTCACCAGGGCTCGAAGCTCGGGATAGGACAGCGTGAGGCGGTTGTCGCAGTACACCGGCGACCGCCAACCGGAGGCCCAGGTAAAGGGTTTTTCGGGCTGTAGGCGAACTGCTTGGATTATTAACAGCTGCTCAGCGATTTTTGCCGCAGTATTTTCCATCTTTGTGGCCGCAAATTATGAAAATATTCGCTGACAACTTCGCTGTGTCTTTTGAACTGCGGCACCAGAATCGGCATTTCAGCTTTGAGATGCAGACTTTGGAGCAGGTGGAGGAGCGCCTGCTCAGCGGCAACCTCTTCTTTCAAAACGAGGTGCTGTATGCCGACGGCACTGGTCTCAAGCGCAAGTCCCTGCTGCGGCTGCACCAAGACCCCAAGATCGCGATGCGCAGGGCGCACTTGATCATGCTGTTTGAGACCGAGGCCGAGATGCGGGACTTTGAGAACCGCTACATCGACTCGTTCAAAACGATCAAGGCGGCGGGCGGCCTGGTCGTGAACAACCACGACGAGTTGCTCATGATCGTGCGCGATGGCAAGTGGGACCTGCCCAAAGGAAAGTTGGAAAAGGCCGAGCACAGCACCGACGGCGCCTGGCGCGAGGTTGCCGAGGAGTGCGGCATCCAGGGCCACAGGGTCGGCGAGCTTTTGCGCAGCACCTACCACATTTTTGAGCGCCGCGAGAAGTGGCGTTTCAAGACCACGCATTGGTACCGCATGAGCATCGAGGGCCGGCCGAGACTCGTGCCCCAGCTCAATGAAGGCATCACGGAGGTGCATTGGGTGCCGTTGGCGGAGTTGCGGGAGGCAAGCTTGAAGACCTATCCTCAGATTATGGAGTTGGTGGCGCTTTTGTGTGCTACGCATGGGGAGAGGGAATAGGGAGTTGAGAGTTGAGAGTTGAGAGTTGGTTGATGAAAGATGAGAGTTCAGAGTTCAGAGTTCAGAGTTCAGAGTTCAGAGTTGAAAGTTGAGAGTTGGGAGTTGGGAGTTGGGAGTTGGGAGTTGGATGATGGAAGACAATCGAAATTAAGATGAAGGTTTACTTTTCACTGCTCACTTTTCACTTTTCACTTCTATGGGTGTTGGGTAATTCGGTGATCGCTCAGGTGCCTTCGAAAGCGCATTTGAACACGGGACGGTTTCCTGAAAGTTGGGATCCGCAGAGAACCATGCGGGGGCAAAAGAGGGAGGTTTTGGCTTGGGGACAATTTCGCGATGGCCGGCCTTATGAATTCCGCAACTGCCTTACCTTGGGAATTTATGTTGATTCATTGGGGAAAAAGGAATATTCATTTTCGCAGGAATATTCGAATGAAAAACCTTTTGACAAATGGCATATTGGGAGCATACATTATGGCCCAGCCGAGGATGAACTCATTGGGTATTATGATGTACATCTGAAGGTATTTGATCATCGGCCCAGTGAGCAGGAAATCCATGATCTTTTGCAAAAATGGCATTTTTCATTGGTGAAGGATCGGTTTGAAACCGTCGAACATGGAATGGACAAGCGACTTTGGCGGCGCAAACTGGGTTTTGTGCCTGATCTGATGGTTGTGCCGGAGGAATGAGTTTTTTTTGCGTTTAATTGAACCTTCTTAATAAGATAAAACGTGGTCATGCCGACCGGAATCGAAGATGTAGCGGAGACATCTTGCGCATAGTAACACATCCAAAACTGTACAAGCTCGATGCAGGAGATTGTCCGAGGGTTAGACTGCATAACGCAGTACTATTTAGCCCCCTTTTTTCGATTCTCCTCTTTATGAACAGCACGCAAATTTTCAATTGAATCAGCACCACCGTGGGCAAGCGGCATTTCATGATCAATTTCGACTTCATCCCCTAGAAAAATAGGTGCTCCAGATATCGGGCTAATACTTCCTTGCTCCCTTAGCATGCTCCAACGCTCTTCCTCACTTAGCTTAACTTTCCGTTCTTGAACTTGGTATTTTAACTCAAATCTCTCGATCATTTCGTTAAACTTTTGAAGTCCCTTACTATTAATTTGCTCCTCAATTGGAATATTACGGAGATACATGAACAAATTTTTCAACTCCGTTTTCATCTCAATTCGATGAAACTTGACCATTTCAAATTGAATATTATTCAACAATCTCCAAATGAAATAAAAGTCTTGGGTAGTTCTTCTGATATACCTTCGAGATCTTCCTGCAAGGAAAACTGAATCAAGCTCATCTCTCAAATACCCAAAAAGCTCATCTTTCCGTTTATCCGAATCTAGAAGAATCATCTTCAACTTACGAACAAAGGAATTGACATTCTTTAAAGCTGAGACAAACAGACTAGCTGCATCACCTTGGTTTTCCGTGACTTGCAGAAGAAACGCACTCACATAGCTCTTATCACCAAGTCGTGAATTAAGTCTTTCCGATTTTTGATAAATATCAAGAGTTTTTCGAGTATCTTTAATAATCTTGGCGTATTCTAGGAAAAGTAACGAGGCGATCAACTCCTCATTTTCCATTCGATCACGATCATTGGCGGAGTTCATTTGCCGTAGGAAAAACCAATCTTTTAGATCTTCTCGTACCCGCTTAATGGATTGAATTGTATCGACATCAACCCAAGAATTCCACATTTCAAAAGAATTCTCGCGAATAGGATATGGCTTGTCGTTTAGACGAATGAACAAATCAATCGGATTAAACTCAGGGTTCTGAACTTCATCAATTTCGACTAAATATAGCTGAAAATCCATGATCTTATTTCTCTGTGCTTCGTCCAGTTCAGAAAACGACTTCGACTCAAGCTCTTTCAGAATCCTCAATTTCCTCAACGAAAAATTATGGTTCTTGGAATAAACACGTTTATCGGTCTCGTCAACGTAATCACTCCCAATAAAACCCAATAGAGTCAACAGTCGTTGCTGGCCATCAATTACCTCATTAATTCCGTTACTTCTCTTGAAAACAAAAATAGCAGGTAGTGAAATCCCTAGCAAAATACTTTCAATAATGGAAGATGCTTTTGACGGGTTTATCACCTCCTTTCTTTGGTAAGAAGGGCGAACCAAAAATTTTCTTCTTCCCATCATCCTGACTATGTCATCAATACATACTCTTGAAGGTTCCGGCTTATTTAACCTCAGCGACTCTAATTCGGAAAGTTTAGATGTTGTATTAACAGGCTTCCGTAACTCCTTAATTTCTTGCCTTTTGTCCTCATTTGGAGCCAAATATAGCCCTGAAGAAATCCCAAATTCTCGCATGAGAAACTCCCCTGTAGAGGCATACCTATTTCTCACTTCCTTCTCAAAATTATAGTCTTGCTCAGTAAATCTTGCAAAATTATTTGAAATGTGATCTGAAATTTTTTCCACCAAAATTTCATTAAATACCACCTTTTTTTCCTCAAGATCACAAATACCGAGCGCCCAAAGAAAGCAGTCTAAGGCTAAGCGATTAACATTAAGTCCACGGTCAATAGAAGCCCTATTCACTCTGGCAAGAAATCGGACTTTATCAAAAAAGGTTCTTACAACCTGCTCTTCATCGCCTAAACAATCGTCAGAAAATTTTTCATACATTTTTGCCAATAAATCTGTCCTACCAGTTCCTCTCATATAGTAGGAAATTGGAATCATTGGCAAAGCCAGATTTCTTCGAATAAATGTCATTGCTGTTTCAATGGAAACGATCTTTGCATCCGAGTCTGTAGCTTTAAAAAACGTACTGCCTATTAGAGAAATGGCATCTTTGTCCTCACGCAAATGTGTCTTGAAAGACTCAGAAAGTGTATCAGAGTCATAAATAGCATTGTCAATTTCAGCACGCTTCAATGGTGTAATTCCAGTATTATATCTAGAAAAAATTTCCTTTTTTACTCGATCTTCCAAAAATTTATCTAAAGGGGGCTCATTTACCAACCTAAATTCAATTATTCTCAATTTTGCATCTAAAAACATATCGATGATAGACGGCTCTTGTTTTTGAAGATCCTCATAACTTGTGTTCTTCAATTGTTTAAGAATGGACAATCCTTTAGACTTCAAAGAGAATTTATTCTCCATAAACCTCAAAATTGTCTCAAATCGTTGACGCCCATCAATTACCTCAACATTCTTATTATTGTGAAAGAATATCAAGGGAGGAATTTCAGTACCAAGCAAGATGCTCTCGATAAAGTAGCTCGCCTTATTATAATCCCAAACATAATTTCTTTGATAGTAAGGTTTATAGTCGATACTTGATTTACTCCGTATACTAAAAAGGCTTTCTATCGATTTTGAATATGTTTCAATTTTCAAATGTTCTCTGAAAATTTTTTCAAATGTTTCTTGCCTTACTTCTTGATTCATATTCGATGGAAATTGAAGACCAACTAAAAAAAACTACTATAACAAGCATACTTGCAATAGTACTAAAATTTGGCCTCAAAGTGACATTTCGATCAGAAATTTTCAAAAAAAAGTCTACTATGAAGACCCATAGGCTATTTTTTCAATTTCGATCAACTTAGTTACTAAGGTCTATAGCCTTGTCACTTGAAGAACTTGGGACCAGTGTTTTCAACAGCCCAGTCTATCTAAAAAATGGTGCCAAAGTGTTCCTTACTTTTCAATTGGTTTCGACCCCTACGTGTGCAAGCAGTTTTGCATCCCCCACAATTGCATTCCTCCCTCCCCCACCCTAAATTTCCAGCATGGAAATTTCCCCGTCACTCCAAAAATACCGCTTGACCATGGGCTGCGCGCAGCCCATCATCGGCATGGTGCACTTGCTCGCGCTGCCCGGCACGCCCGCTTACGCAGGCTCCGTGCAGGCCATCGTGGACGCTGCGCTGCGCGACGCGTCCGTGCTCAAGGCCGCAGGCGTGGATGCACTCCTGCTCGAGAACATGCACGACCTGCCCTACCTGCGCCGCGCCGTCGGGCACGAGGTGAGCAGCACGATGACCGTCGTCGCCTACCTGATCAAGAAGGCCTTCGCGCTCCCCACGGGCATCCAGATTTTGGCGGGGGCCAACCACGCTGCACTCGCCACCGGGCATGCCGCAGGACTCGATTTCATCCGCGCCGAGGGCTTTGTGTTTGGGCACCTCGCCGACGAGGGTTGGATGGATGCCGATGCCGGACCGCTGCTGCGCTACCGCAAGCAGATCGGCGCCGAGAACATGCTCATTCTCACTGACATCAAGAAAAAACACAGTGCCCACGCCGCCACAGCCGACCTGAGCCTCAACGAAACCGCCCATGCCGCCGAGTTTTTCAAGAGCGATGGCGTCATCGTGACAGGCACCGCCACCGGGCAACCCGCCTCGCTCGCTGATTTGGAAGGGTTGCATGGCCACACAAATTTGCCGCTGTTGGTCGGGTCGGGCATTACCCCGGAAAACATCGGCCAATTCGCAGGTTGTTGCGACGGATTCATCGTGGGGAGCAACCTCAAGCGCGATGGCGACTGGCAGCTGGAAGTGGACTATGAACGCGCGGCAAGGTTGGTCACGGCATTTTCTACCGTCAAACCATGACATGAGCTTTTTTTGTTTGACAAGAAGGTAGGATTTCTTAATTTGAGGCTGGATTAGTTTTCAGTCAAGACGTAGATATCTTTCATTTTTGCATTGGGTCAAGTACATCCTCGGGCTAGGAATCATGGTGACGTGCCAGTGTACGAGCGTGGTTTCTGGGCAAACCACAGAAACCGACAGCCTGATCCACGCCCTCCAAGCGCAACCGGCTGACACACATCGTGTCACGATGCTCAACGACCTCGCCGAGCGCTTCCAAGGCTCCGACTACAAGCTCAGCCTCCAATACCTGAACGAATCGATCCACTTGGCCGACTCGCTGGACTTTAAGAATGGTCTGGCCGATGCAAAGGCCTCTTTTGGGGAATTGCAATTGGGGCTTGGCGCACTGGAGGTGAGCATGAAAAGCGCCTTGGAGTCCAATGCAATCTACTTTGAATTGGGCAATGCCAAGGGGATGGGCCGCACCTACATCACGGTCGGCTTGGTGCAAAACCAACTGCGACAGTACGAGCGGTCCATTGCGGCACTAAACAAGGCCGCTGCCTGCTATGCCTCGGTATATATATATAT
>JANMIM010000293.1:0-4488 GCA_031375795.1 Bacteroidota bacterium | reverse complement strand
GCTGCTTGGCCTTCATCGCATCTTCGGCGATTTGGGTCTTGCGCTCTGCAATCCCTTTTTCCACCAGCAATTCAGCATTCATGGATGCGATGTTTTGCTTGGCCTTTTTTACCACCTCCAGTTGCTCGATCAGGCTCTGCTTTTCGCGCGTGCTCAGCTCCGTTGCCAAACGCCGCAGCTCGGTCACGTCATACATGGCCAGCAAAATCAATTGCTCCTGATTGGTCTTTTGCAGCAGCAGGCGGCCATTGAGCAGGAGTGTCTTTTCGCCGATGCCCGAAAAGTCTTGCGTCAATTCAAAATCGTTGAATTGTGAATTTTTGGGAATGATCTCCTCCAGCAATTCGCGCAATCCGGGGATATTCCATTGCCGTTGATCGAGTTGAAACAAATGCACGCCCTCGGCCTCCTGCGGCTGGATCTTGAACAGTTTGTAAAACGATGGATTGGCCGATTTAATCCTCAGATTCCCATCGAGCACGAGCATGGGTTCGTGCATCGTGTCGTTGATGGCTTCGGCAAAATCCCGCGCCTCGGTCACCTGCTCGTTGAGGTTCACGATTTCTTGGTTCACGACCGTGAGTTCCTCGTTGGTGCTTTGAAGCTCCTCCTTGTTGGTTTCCAGTTCCTCGTTCAGGCTCTGTAGCTCTTCGCTGCCGCTCAGCAATTCTTCATTGTCGCTTTGCAGTTCTTCATTTGCAGCTTCTTGCGCCTCGGTGATGCTGCGCATGTCTTCCCGCGCTTCGGCAAGCTCCTGCTCCAATTGCAGGATGCGCAGGTCATAGCTGTCCTTTTTGATTTTGGAGGAGTGCGCTTGCTTGGAACCCATTTCAGACGGCTGATCGTCGTAGGCGATGCCAAGTTGCGCACGCTCGAGGAACAGAATCAAATAATGCGGTTCCAGGATATTGGGCAGTGGCGCCACCTCGATGGCAATGCTGCGGATGCGTCCATTTTCCTCCAGCGGGACATTTTCCTTGGTGACATGGCCATTGAGCTTTTTGCATTTGTGCATGATATTGCGCAATTCAAATGCCAGTTCAGGTTTCGCCATTCGAAACAGATTGTGGCTCGGCTTGCCTGCGGCTTGCTCCAAATAGCTGCCTGTTTTCCCCCGAAAGTGCACGATGTCCATGGCTTCATTGACCACCACCCCCGCGGGCGTGTACTTGCTGAGCAGGATGTCGTCGGCGACTTTCTGGAAGTCGCCTCGGGTGTATTCATTGCTCGGGAGGGCATCTGTCCTACTGAGTTGTTGCTCACTGCGCTCGGTCGCCACATGCATAAACTTGCCGGGGCCGGCCTTGCGGGAAAAAATCTTGTCTGATTTTGCCGCGCTTGTAAAAAGGTCAGGCACGCCGCTCGTCGTCTCCGACTTCCCCAGCAACAAAAAGCCCTTGGGATTGAGCGAATAATGGAAGGTCGTGAGTGCCCTTTTCTGCAAATAGGCTTCCATGTAGATGAGCACATTGCGGCAACTGATCAAGTCGATCTTCCCAAAAGGCGGATCCTTTACAAAATTGTGCACCGCAAACACGCACATCTCGCGGAGATTCTTGTTTACTTGATGGCCGCCATTCGTAGGCGTAAAGAATCGCTCCAATCGCTCCGATGACACCTTTGACAATTCGGTTTTGGTATAGATCCCAACGCGTGCCTTGGCAATCGCAGGCTCGCTCAGGTCTGTCGCAAAAATCTGCACGCGCTGCCGGCTGTCACCCAGAAATTCCTTAAAACATATCGCGATCGAATAGGCTTCCTCGCCCGTGCTACAGCCCGCCACCCATACGCGTATGGTATCGCCCTGAGGATAGTTGCTCAATATCTGCGGAAAAATCAACTTGCTGAGATTGTCAAAGCTTTTGGGGTCGCGGAAAAATGTCGTGACTGGAATCAGGAGGTCTTGGTACAGCACATCCACCTCTGTCTTGTTGTCCTTCAAGTATTTCAGGTAGGCCGAGGGTTCGCCATTGTTGGTGAGCGCCATCCTGCGCAGGATGCGCCGTTGGATCGTCGTCTGTTTGTAGTAGGTGAAATCTGTGCCCTTGCGCAGCCGCAGCAAGGAATTGATTTGCTTGAACATTTCTTGCGCTTGCAGTTGCAGGCTACTGTGCATCTCGGGTGTCCTGGCGAGGCTCTGGGTGATCTCCAAAATCTTGCTTGGAATCTGATCGGGAGGGAGAATGAAATCGACGACACCTGCTTGCACCGCGCTTTGCGGCATCCCCTCAAAAGCGGCCGAGGCCTCGTCTTGTGCAAACGTGATGCCCCCGTGGGCTTTGATGGCGCTGAGTCCTTGCGTGCCGTCGGTCGCTGTGCCTGAGAGCACGACGCCGATGGCATGTGCTTGGTGCACCTCTGCCAGGGAGGAAAAGAAAAGATCGATCGGCATGTTGCCATTTTTGTTCTTGGCAGGGCGTGGCGCGAGCAGCAAGACGCCGTCGGTCGCGATCATGATTTTGTTGCTGGGAATCACGTAGATATGGTTGGCTTCCACGGTCATGTCGTGGGAGATTTCCAACACTGGAATCTGTGTGACCTTTTGCAACAGCTCGGGCAAGAGGCTCTCGTGGCTGGGATCCAAGTGTTGTACCAGCACATAGGCCATCCCC
Source organism: Bacteroidota bacterium (assembly GCA_031375795.1). Lineage (GTDB taxonomy): Bacteria > Bacteroidota > Bacteroidia > J057 > JADKCL01 > JADKCL01. Next base: position 1,876 of record JANMIM010000293.1, on the reverse strand, counting down.
GAGTTGTCAGGGATCGCTCGCAACAACGTTTTGAAGGCATCGAGTCCGCCGGCGGAGGCGCCGATCCCCACCACTGGAAAGAGATTGGGCGAGCGCTCCAAGTGATTCAAATTCTCGGCGGGAGGCGTGTCAATTTTCATTTGCAAAAGTGTCTAACTTGAAAAGGGCAATGAATCCATCGGAGCGTCGCCGCAGAGGCCGACACGAACCGTGATCGAAGGGGATCGAAGCGTGGTGCACAGTTGCTGAGCAAGCGGGTAGGCCTAGTCCTCGAGGGGCTCAAAGCTCCTCAAATTCAAGATGTTTTGTCAAGCAAATACACACCATGTAAAGGTAGCACAATTTCAAGCAGTCTTTGCGGAAAAATTCAGCTGCCGCCCGATGGAAAGCGGCTGCGCAGCCATTTGCCCCAATGGCTCGCAAAAGCGCAGGTTTAATCAATTGTTTTTTTATATGGCTATCCGCATGTCTAACAGTAGGTGTAAAAAAGCTTTGTCATTTGTTTTTTCAGCCCATGGTCGCCGGCGGCGATGATTTGCCCCTGTCGCATCCCCGCAATGTGTGATTTCTACAATATTGCGCAGGGACAATGTAAGTTCCTCCATCAAGCTCCAGGCCACCGACCTATGGCTATATTATACATCACCACAATCAGCTTCACATATTTGATCCAGCAGCACAATCCCCATTCTGTGATTCCTACAATATTGCGTCTTGTGGATGTAAGATGAAGCCGATAGAGGCTTCCGAACTTTGCCATACTGTGATAATTCCTTCACAGCTGCCCCGTTCACATTAACGGAAGTCTCAATCTCTCAGAATATGAAACCAAGAATTTTGATTCCCATGCTTGCAATAGCGTGGATCACGATCATCGCCGGATGCAAAAAGGACACCTTTGTCGAAGTCGACGGAGTGTGTCCCATCATCATCTCCACCAGCCCCGCCAACAATGAAACTGGCGTGGCACTCGGTCGACAGATCACAGCGACTTTCAATGAGCCGATGGATCCCAAGACGATCACCGATGCCTCTTTCACTGTCCGAGGTGGTGCCGCCATTAACGGTGTCATAGGCTTTGCTGGACAAACAGCGACTTTCACCCCTGCATCACTGCTCATTGCCGGTACGACCTATGTCGCCAAGATCACGACTGCCGTGAAGGACCCTGCTGGCAATGCCCTGCAAACTGCCTACACATGGACCTTTAGCACAGACACATTTCTCGTGCCGATGGTGATCTCGACCAATCCGATCAACGGCGCCATCGCGGTGCCGCTCAACAAGATTGTGACGGCAACTTTCAACCTCGGGATGTCTCCAGCCAGCTTGAATGCCTCGACCTTTACCTTGAAGCAAGGCACCACAGCCGTCGCGGGTACCGTTACACTCACCGACACCACGGCGTTTTTCACACCTGCCGCCAATCTGGTTTCGGGTCAGCAATACACGGCGACCATTACCACGGGCGCTCAAAGCATCGCAGGGGTACCACTGCCCAACGATTATGTGTGGTCATTTACCACAGGCACGACCATCGCTCCCTCGGTGATCGCCACGGATCCTAACAACAATGAATATGGTGTCGGCCAAGGCAAGGTGCTCTCAGCGACCTTCAACATGCCGATGAACCTATCCACGCTCAATACCAGCACATTCATCTTGCGCAGAGGCAACGTGATCGTCGCGGGTGCGACGACTGCAACAGGCTCCGTCGTATCCTTTACGCCCTCCAGCCAACTGCTCTCGGGAACGGTGTACACGGCGAGAATCACGACCGGCGCCCAAAGTGCCTCTGGATTGCCGCTGGCCAACGACTACGTCTGGAACTTTACCACCGTCGTGCTACCTGGTCCTACCGTGATCATGGTGGATC
>JANMIM010000280.1:0-2585 GCA_031375795.1 Bacteroidota bacterium | reverse complement strand
CAGGGTACGGCAGACCACAAGCCCGCTGCACCACCTGCACCTGCCACACCGCCAAGCGCAAAACCGTCAGAGGAGGCGCCACCGGTCGTAGTGACCTGACCGGCCGCAGCGGGATGCAGGGGTGTGGAGAAGGTATAATTGCATTTGCCGCCACCACCGCCTGCTGCCACGAGCAGCGTTGGACCTGCGGCGTAGACAAAAGTGCCACCGCCGCCACCGGAGCTGTTTTGGGCCTGCCCGCCTGCCTGGAGCAAGCCTTGCTGACCGACGACCACCGAGAGCACCTGACCGGGCGTGACCGCATAAGTGCCGACCATGCGCGCACCCAATCCGCCTGCACCGCCAAAGCTGCCGCCGCCCTGGGCACCGCTCGCATCGATGTCGATGGATGTGACGCCCGCTGGCACGGTAAAGGTCTGCACGGCACCCGTGTAGTTGAGGGTTTGTGTGCCAGCCGAACCGGTGATCGCCTCTGCATAATAGGTGGTCGTGACGGTGGGCGAAACGGTGAACGGTGCGCCGCTCGCGCTGTAGCCGAGTGCCACACCGCCCGTGAGTGTCGTGTACCAATTGATGCCCGTGCCCGAGGAGATGCCGCTCAGGTCCACCGTACCGCCGGGGCAGATCGTGGCGGGCGTGGCGGTCAAGTTGCTGGCGGTGGGAGTGGGAGACACCGAGACGAGGACAGAAACGCAGGACGTCGTGTTGCAGAGGCCCTCGGCGCGCAGGTAATATGTGGTGTTCACGACCGGGCTCACGGTGATGGAGTTGCCGGTGCCGACGAGGGTGCCGCCACAGCTGCCCGAGTACCAATTGTAGACGGCGCCCGTGCCCAAGGTCCCGCCTTGGACGGTGAGGGTTGTGCTGTTGCCGAGGCAGATCTGGCTAGTGCCCAAGATCGCTGTCGGGGCTACGGAAACCGCGTTGACGGTCACGGTCACAGGCACGCGCACGGAGTTGGTGCAAGATCCACCGCCGATGTAGGAAAATATCACTTGGCCGTTGCCGGCCTGAAAGCCAGCGGTATTGGCTTGGGCCGTGCCGTTGCTGAGGGAGCCGCCGCCGCCGCCATGGGTCGGGTCTGTGCCGCCACCGCCGCCGGAGTAGCCGCCACCGCCGCCGCCACCGCCATAGAGGTTGCCGCCGCCGCCGCCGCCATATCCGCCGAAGCCACCGCATCCGCCACCGCCGCCTGCACAATAGCCGATCCCACCAGCCCAGGTAGCGAAACCTAAGCCTCCAAAGGGACCGCCGCCAGGGCTGAGCCATCCGGTGCCGCCGCCTGCACAGGCCGTGCCAAACCAGTTGCCGCCGTTGCCGCCGGCGCCTGCCACGCCACCAAGATTGCCATCGGAGGAGGCGCCGCCCGTCGTCGTGACTTGGCCGGCCGCGGCCGCATGCAAGGGCACCGAACCGAGGTAGTTGCATTTGCCGCCACCGCCGCCCGCAGCGACGAGCAGCGTGGGGCCTGCTGCGTACACAAATGTGCCGCCGCCGCCACCCGAGCTATTCTCGGGCTGACCGCCGACTTGGAGCAAGCCCTGCTGACCGACCACCACCGACAGCACCTGGCCCGGCGTGACCGTGTAGGTCGCGACCATGCGCGCACCCAATCCGCCTGCGCCGCCATTGCTGCCGCCGCCTTGCGCGCCCCGGGCATCGATGTCGAGCGATGTGACGCCCACAGGCACTGTAAAGGTCTGCACGGAGCCGGTGTAGTTGAATGTCTGGCTGCCCGATGAACCTGAGCTCGCCTCGGCGTAGTAGGTCGTGGTGACCGTGGGGCTCACCGCAAAGTTGGCGCCGCTGAGGCTGGAGCCGACAAGTGTGCCGCCGACGGCCGCCGTCCACCAATTGATGAAATTGCCCGTGGAGGTGGCGTTGAGGTTGGAGGATGCGCCCGCGCAGATCGTGCCGGGCGTGGCCGTCACGCCGGTCGGCGTGGCACAAGGCACGAGCATGAGGGGATCATTCACATCATTCCCCAATCTTGCCACGCCGATGGTCGTCTGTGGCGAGGTGATGGATGTCACATTGGGTTGGTTCCTGCTCGCCGATGTGCCGACCGTGGCCTGCAATGGCGGGCCTGGATGCAACAAAGCCGACTGTGCATGGATGCCATTTGCCAGCAGCAAAACGACCGCCAAGAGCATGGCAGATGGACAAGGCAAGAAGAATCGTGTAATGAATTTTCGCATCGTGAAGAATGTTTTCCGTTGAATATCAATTTCCTTAGCCTCCATTGGCATCGGCATGCCTGCCAGCCCCTGAATTCATCTTGTAAGGACGGTAAAAATCGTGGGGATTGCAAATGGGGCGGAAAAAGTTCATGTTCTGGCAATGTGGGAGGAATGGCCTGCCCTTGGCAGTGTTTTGCAATTTGGTTTTCGGAGTTTGGAGGAATGGTGGAGTCAGGTTTGGGTCGGTGTCATGCATAGCGCCAATGGCCTGACCGCAGAGCGGTCACACGTTTGTAGCCGATGCGGCGATTTTCTTATTCCGACTCCGGAGGAGTCGCATGTGTGCAACCTACGGGAATTGCGGGTAGATTTTGCTGCTGAAATCGTGCGACTCCTCTGCCGCGT
>JANMIM010000271.1:0-2035 GCA_031375795.1 Bacteroidota bacterium | reverse complement strand
CAAAAAAAAGGCCCGCACTTATCATTAGCGGAACAAAAGAATTTGATGGCAAAACTGCTCACAGTGTTTGTGCTATGATTACAAGTTTAAAAAATAAATCGTGGCCTCTTGATGTTGAAATCAAGGACCTTAAACGATCAGGCCTACCAGCTCCTTCAGTGGTCCGAATGAAACTCTTCACTATTGATCACCAGATAATTAGAGAAATTGCCAAGACCGATCAACCACCAAAGCAAACCCATTACCGCTCCGCCCACGGCAAAAAACAGCGGGATCTTGAGTTCCATCGCCTTTGCCTCAAAAACCGGCTTGGTTTCGGGCAAAAACTCGCCGACCACCAAGGGCACGCCCGCCTTTGCGATCCCCGCTTTTTCGGCGGCGATCTTGGCCAGCGTATCTCCCAGAAATTGCGTGTGGTCCAGGGAAATATTGGTGATGATGGACAATTGTGGCTTTTCGAGGATGTTGGTGGAGTCCAATCTGCCGCCCATTCCCACCTCGATCACGGCGACATCCACCTTTTGCGCCCGGAAATAATCGAACGCCATCGCCGTGGTCACCTCAAAGAAGCTGGGACTCATCGCCTCCATGGTTTCGGCCGTGCGCGTCACAAATTCGGCGACGGCTGCCTCTGCAATCGGCTCGCCGTTGATGCGGATGCGCTCGGTGAATGAGCGCAAATGCGGCGAGGTGAACAAACCGACTTTGTAGCCTGCCTCCATCAAGATCGACGACAGCATCGAGGACACCGAGCCCTTGCCATTGGTGCCCGCCACGTGGATCGTCGGATAAGCCTCCTGTGGATTGCCGAGCAGGTCGCAGAGCGCGGTGATGTTGCCGAGGTCAGCCTTATAAGCAGCAGCCCCGATGCGGTGAAACATCGGGAGCCGCGCAAATAGATAGTCTACTGCTGTCTGATAGTCCAAGGCGAAGGCGCTTATTTGAGGACAAAAGAGATCGAAACGGTCGTCCTGAGGTTCCCAGCGCTTGGGTCGGTCTCAGAGAACTTCCATTTTTTGATGTTTTCCTTGCCGATGGCCACGAGTTCTTGGTGTACGGCAAACGGGGCCTTGACGAAGATCACGTCGCCGTTGGGGTCGATGGTGATCTCAAATTTGATTTTTTCCTCGAGCTGCACGTTGTAGCCCTTGAGCTCGGTCTTTACGGGCCTGCGTCCTCCCGCCCCGCCGATGCCGTTTCCAAACGTGAAAAGGCCATTCTCGTTGAGTACTTTGGAATTGGGGTTGCCGGTGTCACCGACTTGGTTGGTTTCGCCGTCGTTGGAGCCGCCGCCGACGGTGCCGGTTGCCTTGGGATCCGTGACGGGGCTGTTGGAGCTACCAGTTGCATTGGGGTTGCTCGTCGGGTTTGCGGTTTCTTTTCCCGAAGTGGCGGTCACGCCTACGTTTTCATCGGCTTGGGTGATCACGCCTTTGACCTCTGGCGTGCTGCTCGGCGTGGCTGATGCTGCCGTTGCGGCGGAACTTGAGGCTGCATTTTGTGAAGGCGGACGATTGGAACCATCGGCATTGGGGCTGGGTGCTTGAAAATTGTTGATGTCCTTTTGGCCCAGCTCATTGATGCCATAGTCTGCGCCTGGGGAAATGAGCCCGATGGTTTTCCATTCTGGTTCGTCGATGCCCATCACCAACCCGGCCCGCGCATACCAAAACATCAGCGCGAGAAACAACACGATGGCGATGGAGCCTGAAACGACAAATCCGATGACACGATCCTTTTTCTCGATCGCATCCAAACCCGCCAACAAGTCATTGATACCCGTGGCCGAGATGATTCCTGCCACATGGCCTTGGCCCTGCATGCCTACCTTCAAATCCATTGATTCACTCATGTCGCTTACGATTTCATTAAAAACACCTGCAAAACCACCCTACTTCTGGTGGCTACGCTGGATGGTGCAATTGGGTTGCCGATTCCACACGGCCCTTTTTTCGCACCAACGTCAAAATTACTCAATTCTGGCCCATTCTATTTCAGTTATCCACGCAAATGATAGGTTTATGCACATTTATTG
>JANMIM010000381.1:0-1775 GCA_031375795.1 Bacteroidota bacterium | reverse complement strand
GCCCTTGCTCGACGGCGGCTTGCTGGTATGGCCCAATCCGGCGGCCAGCACGCTCAAGGTCTCGATGACCCTGCCGTTTGACGCGCCGCTCACGATCAGGGTGCGCGACATGGCCGGGCGTCTCTGCCACCAAAACGAGGTCGTGATGGCCTCGGGCGAATGGTCCACGGAGTTGGATGTCTCCAGGCTCGCCGCCGGCATGTACATGCTGGAGGTGCAGGGCCAAGACATGCACGCCATGCGCAAGTTTGTCAAGGAATAAAGGTTTGATTGACACGTCAAATTCGCGGCCCTTTAACGATTTAGTTAGGGGGCCGCGAATTTTTGGCGGGGATAAGTAGGAATTGGTCGACGCAAATTACACCTTGGTCTAAAACGCACATCCTCGCTTTGCGGCCCACCGTATACTCGCACAAGAAATCGAAGGAATGGAAGCGTTTGTAGCGAAGGTTTTGAAAATGATGGACGGTGATTTGTCACGCTTGGGCGAGGCATTTGCACCGAGGCTTTCCCGCAAAGATGAGTTGATGCTCACCAAGATGGATCAAGAGATCGGCGCGCGCGTCGAGGGCATCTTGGACTTGGTACTTGCAGGAGCCAATCATGCAGGTGAAATGTCGATGGGGCAGCAACAACGCGACCATGTGATGCAGCTCACAGCCATCCGCCGGGCGATTCATCAACTCATCCAGGAGCGCGGTAGCCTCAAACCCTTTCGTGAAGGCCTCAACTGAGTGACAATACCGAGTCCAAGGCCTCTGGCCGAAGGACGATCGACCGTTTGCCTCTGGCAAGCGAGTATAAGGTTCCTTTGCCGGATGCAAATGGCCAGTAGTCCTTCGGCCAGAGGCCTTGGACTCCCTTTTTCCTAGCTGCACGATCAATGACTTATCATTTCAGCGCCTTGGAGAATCAATAATTCCCCTACAACACCTCAAAATCGACCCAATAGCCGCTAAATCTGCGAATGTTGAGCACTTCGCCATTGGCCAAGATCAAATATTGGCCGCGCAAGCCCCCCAATTCCCCCTCGATCACCGCCGTCTTGTCGAGGTTCAGGCTTGTGACCTTGCTCGGATATTTACCTACCGGATAATTGAATTCCAGCACCTCGTCGTTTTCTGAATAATACTGCCCAAGCTCCTCGGGCAGCTCGTTGAGCAGGGACTCCTTCTCAGCAAGCAGGTCGGCCTCAGTGTCCATCTCGTTTTTGAGCATGCGCTGCCAGTTTGTCTTGTCGGTGACGTAATCTTTAAGGAAGACCTCGATTTCGCCGGCGAGGCGGCGGTAGGGCGTCTCGGCGATGCGGATCACCTTCCAGGCGCCTTGGTCGATCCACCGCGAAGGGATGTTGTCGACGCGGGTCACGCCCACCTTCACGCCACTCGTGAGCGCGAGGTACACGACGTGGGGCTGCACGTGCTTGGCCAGTTCCCACTCGGGATCGCGGCCCTTGCCCAGGTGGCCCTCGCAAAGTTCCGGGCGAATGACACACTCTGAATTGGAGGGCGCCGAGATGAAACAAGGATAACAATAGCCCTCACCAAAAGCCTTTTTGGTGATCTTGCTACAGTTTACACAATTGATGCGCCCCGCATAGCTGATGCGGATCTGCTTGCCGATGGCATCGTTGATGCGCAACGTTGCTTCACCAAATTCCAAGTCATACGTCACAGGATCCGTATGGTGCACATGCATCTTGCCGAGGTTGCCGCTGTATTTCATGGCGGCAATTTACAAGTTTTCTCGTTCGTCGGCCCTCCCCAAAACAAAGC
>JANMIM010000220.1:0-1424 GCA_031375795.1 Bacteroidota bacterium | reverse complement strand
CTCCATTGTAATAGTACTTTTTGCGTCTGATCGACGTAATCCCCCGCTCGCGCGGGGCGCCGACCTTGACCTCCAAGCCTCTCTAATTGGGACCCGTGTTTTCAGTCGATTATTCTTGTCTCGTCTAGTCAAAGAACCGATTGTTGGAAGGGTATAACCACCCAACGCTCGTTTTTTCTTGTCGCTCGATTTGTCCAAAGACCCTTTCGAACGCCGTCCCTTTTGAAACGGATTGCAAAGTTACGAACCTTTTTCACTTTGCAAACTTTTTTTTTCAAAGCAGCGAAGATTTTTTTACGACCCTGCGCTGTTGCTCAATTGCGGATGCAAAGGTAGGGCAGGTTCTGGCATTCGCAAATGATTCCGCAACTTTTTTTTAACTTATTTATTTACCTTTTTCCTTCAGCTTCACTGTCAGCTCTTTCACCGCAACGACCGCGTCATTAAATTTTGGGTCGATCTCGACCGCACGCTGATAATTGGCCAATGCGCTGGTCAAATCGCCGTCGTGTTCCTGGATATTTGCCTTCATATAAAATCCGTCGCGGTGAAAAGCATCCAATTCTGTGACCCGTGTGAAGTCGGCCAAGGCGAGGCCGTACTTCTGGATGAGGAAGTAGGCATAGCCGCGGCTGTAGAGTCCCTGCACAAATTTGGGGTCGTATTTGAGGCAGGCCGAGTATTCTGAGATCGCAATTTTCACGAGTACCTCAAAATCTGCCTTCTTTTTGGGGTCAGTAACCTTGTCGGCCCGCACCATAAAAAAGTTTCCTTGGTTGAAATGCCCCAAGGGTTGGGTGGAGTCGACGAGCAGCACGCGCTCGTTGAAGGCATAGGCTTGGTCGGGGTTGAGCTTGTCTTGCAGGAAGACGTCGTGAAGCGCCAGCAATGCCTTCACGAAAGTCGGATCACATTTAAGGGCCGCATCATAAAATTTGATCGCTTCGTCCACATTGCCTTGCCTGCGACGCATGACACCTTTGGTAAATATATATGTGGGTTCCAATGAGTCGAGCTTGATGGCATGGTCGTAGGCCTCCTCGGCTTTGTCATAGGCTTCTTGAAACAGGTAGATGTTGCCGATCTCAAAATAGGTCTCGGGATTTTCGGAGCCCAAGTCGGCTGAACGCTGGAAGTCACGTAGGGCGGTGCTGTCCTGCTTCTGGGCGTAGTAATAAAAGCCACGCAGGTGGTAGGGCTCCGGGGCGGTGGCACTGTACTGGATTGCTTTGTTGGCGTCTGAAATTGCCGCATCGATGTTGCCCATTTCATAGAGCACCGCTGAGCGGTCGAGCCAGAGCTTCCAATCTTTGGGGCCATATTTCAAGCGCTCGGTGAGCCGGGCGAGGCGCACCTCGGGCAGGCTGGTGTCGGCGACGGTCGTATCCAAGGTGGGTACACCGGTGCTGCCGCTACCGGATTTG
>JANMIM010000627.1:0-6071 GCA_031375795.1 Bacteroidota bacterium | reverse complement strand
GCCTTGAGCTCCTCGGCGGCCTTTTTGAGTTCCTCCTTTTTGCTGGCCTTTGACTTTTTGGCGCTGCCACCGCTGCGTTTTTCACGTTTCGCATCGTCGGCCGCCTTCTGCCTTTCCTCAAATTCACGCTGGTAATCGTCGATCTTCCCAGGGTTGTTTTGCAGTTCGTCCACGTCCACCTTCATCCCAAACATGGACTCAAACATGGTCTCCATCACGGACTTTTGAAACGCATCGTCTTCCTCCTCCATTTCCTCAAAACCGATCATGGACCAGCGGTCGTGCAGTGCGATTTCTTCCTCGCTCAGATCCACGCTCCGCGAGGCCTCCCGCACCAACTCGACGATGCATGTCCCGGCATTGTCGCGCTGCTGTCGCTTGAATTCCAGTTTCAGCGCCCATTTCTCCAATTCAAACGCCGTCGCGATATTGGCTCGGGCGATCTTTTCATAGAGCGGGACAATGCGTTCATGGGCATGCTTGAGCAGCTCGTCATACTTGGCTTGCTCCTCCGGGATTTCCTTTTGGAGCTGCTCGATCTTGGCAATCAGTTGGTTGAATTGCGTCTGTGTTTTGCTCAGTTTTCGTTGCTCGGTCGCACCGATCTGGAGCGAGGTGGGTTTTGGGTTGCGATTTTGGGCCATCCTATTTGAGAAAAAAGGGTTGGGAAAGGGTGACATGGCCCCTAGCGGGCCGTGATGCAAAGCTGAGGATTTGTTCCAAAGCGCACGCACCTACTTTTGCACAACCCTTGAAATCACAAGATCGGCTGGCAACACGGGCTGCCAGCCGACCTTCATGACAAGATCAAAATGCTCAGAGCTTGACCACCTTGCTGGTGCGCATCTGTCCCTGTGCGAGCAGGGTGTGCACGATGTACACGCCCGATGGCAAGCCCCCGAGGTCGATCTCATGTCCCGCATCCGCCTCGCGCACCTGCTGCCCAAAGCCATTGTAGATCGTCGCGGAGAGGAATGCCATGCTGGACTTCATTCGGCCATTCGTCGGATTGGGAAACCATTTGAGGGAAATCGTCGCATCAAGCGGTGCGGCGACTGCCGTGGGCGTGTTGATGTTGCGCAAGCGCCAGCTATCATTGGTCGAGATGCCACACATGAGCCAGAGGCTGTTGTCAAAGGCGGCTGCCGATGCTGCATGCCGGATGTCGAACCGCGGATTTTTTAATTCATACCAGTTTTTGCCATCGCCCGAATACCAGACATCCCGGGCATTGGTCTGCTCCACGATGCCGCACATCACCCACATCTTGTGGTCAAAATAGACAGTGTTGTGCCAGTAGCGCGGATCCCAAGGTGCTGACGCCATCACCTGCTCCCAGTTGACCCCATCTCCGGTTTTCCAGATGTCATTGAAACAACGGCGATCCAAGGCACGCCCACCACCGAGTACCCAGAGAGAATCGTGGTCGTCGACAACAGTGTGCGTCATTCCACGCCCCGACCATGGAGCGTCTGGCACTTGGGTCCAGTTCACGCCGTCCGGGCTGCGCCGCACATCGTTGAAATTCCATGTGAAATTGCCATAAGGCTGCCCTCCCATATAATAGATGTCACCTTTGTAGCTCGCGGTGAGGACAGTGTGGCGCAAGAGGCTGATATTGGGAATCGTGTCCAGAATTTGCGTCCAATTCACCCCATCGGTACTGCGCCAGACATCACGCAGTGCACCCGATTGATAGTCGCCGCCGACCAACCAGAGCGCGCCGTCATGCACCATCCACCCCGAGTCATGCCTGCCTTGCCAGGGTGCATCACCCAAAAAAGTCCAATTCACGCCGTCGGTCGAGTTCCAGACTTCACTGTGCGTGTTGTCGGGCATGTGGTAGGGTGGGTCCCAGCCACCGAGGAGCCAGAGCTTGCCGTCATAGCTCAGCATGCCCACGCCATCGCGGGCTGTAAACGGCAGTGAATCATCCACCCGTTCCCACTTGTATTCGCTCATGTGAAACTGGACCATTGAAGGCACAATATTGGGGTCAAACAAATCGCTCATCCGCAGCACGACATCAGTGCCCGCCGTGAAAGGTAGCGGCCACCTAAAGGGCGAGTAGTCCAGCCCTTGCGGGTGTGGGGTCGGCGACCAGGTCGCGCCACCATCGGTACTGTAATCCAGGTGAATGGAATCGCTCACGACCGACGTGTCTCCCACAAACCAGATCTCGGCGGTATCGCCCACGGCATAAGCGTCTGTATTGCGGCTACTCGTGAAGATGTAGGGCTTGCGATCGTGCTGCAACCGATGGATTTCCTGGTCGGTGATGGCGCGGTTGTAGAATGCCATGTCATCGATCGCACCTTTGTACCTGAAAGGCAATGCTCCCACCACAAAGGGCAATGCATCACCGATCGGTCCCGCAAAAACATATTCCGCCAAGGGGTAGCGGCGATTCCAAAATTGGATCGTGTCGTGGCGCCGGCGCACGACCATGTGTTTCCATTCCCCATCGGTATAGGTAAAGGATCCACTATCCCCTAGTTTATTGCCTGCCCATCCCGATCCATTCCAATAACTCACGTGACCAAAGTGCAGCTCGGCAATCGTCTGCAAGGGACTGTAATAATTGAGGAAGAAATTGTAATTGTCCACCGTATCCTCGGGAAATTGCGTGAGGCTCAGGATACTCGATGGCTCAGCCGAATTGGTCTTGACCCAAAAAGAGAATGAAAAATCGCCGGTCATGGGCGTGTAGCCCGGCAGGTCGATCACGAGCGAGTCGGCGACGCCATCAAGGTACAAGGCCGATGCGGGATTGCCGAAGCGGTCGGCGACATAGCTGCATCCGCCGGGCACGGCATGGTTGCCGAGGCCGCTGGAGTCGAGCGTGGTGCCTTGGAAGGGGTAGAAGCCGACGAGGCCGGCGGTGGGGATTTGGGCGAAAGCCTTCAGGCAGGCAAGCCACAAGAGGAATGCAAAGGTGATTTTGAACTTCATGCAATTGGGATAATCCTATTTCATCCTAAGAAAATAGGCCGAGCGTTCAAAATAGTTGCCCGATTTGCAATTGGTAGGATTGAGATTCCAATTGGCCAAAATAGTCCTACAACCTCGAAATCACACCTCGCAAAATTGGAAGGCCAACCCCCACGGGTTGGCCTTCTTCAAATCCTGGATGTGCCGTGGCAACTTCCTTACTGCACCACCACGATATTCGGGGCCGTGAAGGTCGCGGTGCGGGTGATGCCTTCGCAGTCTTTGTAATTGCCAGTCAAGTTCACGTTGCAGCCATTGCCGACTTTGACGCCGGAGCCGGAGGCAGGGTCCGCGATGCCGACGATCGTGATGTGACCATTGGCAAAGGGATCGGCGCTCGAGCAGACATAGGGCAAGGCAACGGATGCGTGGGGCTGGATGGTCACAGTCGCCGTGCGGCAAACGTTGTCACAGTTGTTGTCGAGGGCATATCCCTGTGCGGTAATGACGCAGCCCGTCATGTTCGTCACGGAAATGCTGTTGATGACTTGGGCGGCTGCAAAGTTGGCGATGAAGCCGAAGCCCAGGAGCATGCAGAAAACAAAAAGAGACTTTTTCATACGTTTAAAAATTTAAATTTGAAACTGAAATTGAAAACCGATGGCAAGCTAGGGAGGCTGCACGGGGTAAAAAGGAACATAAAAGAGGCATTCTGCCGTTCTTTCGTTGGCTGGGCCAGCAGAATGAAATGGGTCAAAACATGCGCGAAAGGAAGGTTTTTGGGCTTTTGATGTTGTTGGGCAGGGAGGAGCAGGAGTTGTTTCAGGCCTATTTGGGTTCTGCACTCTTTGAGCAGGGCGAGGTGATGCAGCGCTTCCTGGCCCGCTGGCAAAACCATTTTTTACGCAGCGAGCCCAGTTCCACGGACCCGACCGTGGAGGAAATGCTCGCAGGAAGCGGACTCGTGCCCGCGCGCTTCGACAAGTATTGCTCAGCCCTCCACAAGCGCCTGCTCGACTTTATGGCTTGGCGCGCCTACATGCAAGATGAGCTATCGCAATCGCAATTGGGCTTGAAGGCATTGGCAGCGCGGCATGCGCCGCGCAAGGAAATCGAGGCATTACACGCGAAAATGGCCGGGCAAATCAAGGAAATGCCGCTGTCGCCAGAGAAGTTGCGACTGGAAATGGACCTGCGTTGGAAGGAAGCCGAAGACCGTGTAATCGCACGCGAAACCCAGGATATCTGGAAGGAAAATTTCCATCCTTTGCAGTTGGCCACCGAGCGCTACTTTGTCTTGCAAAAGCTCAAGCTCGAATGCGCTGCCGCCAATGGCCGCCTCATTTTCAACCAACCGATCGAGCCACAGCAGTCTGAGCATTTGCTGGTATTGCCTGAGATGGGATGGGAGGAAGCCACTTCCAAACTCGATGCGATCGCCCTGAGCTACTGGATCGTTTTGCGCCTCTATCGCTCCGAGGACGGCAACGAGGAATTTTTGCGGCTTTTTGCCCATCTGCAGGCGCAGTCCTCAGCGTTTGATGACAAGGAGCGGCGAGAACTCTACACCCACGTTCTGAATTATTGCCTGCGTCGCGGCAACCGGGGCGAACTGCAGTTCCAGCGGTATTCGGCGGCCATCTACCGCGAAGTGCTCGCCAATGGTGTCATCCTCATCCAAGGGAAGCTCACGCCCCACGTCATGAAAAACATCGTGGTGATACACTGCGTGGTCGGGGAGCTGGATTGGGTGGAGGCATTTTTGGAGGAATACAAGGACCGACTAGATGGGGAACCCGATCCTAACATCATCAAATACAACCAAGCCGTGCTTGCCTTTTACCGCGAGCAGCGCCAGGCCATTGACTTGTTTAGGGAGGTCATTTCCCAGCTCAAGGGCGACATTTTTTATGAACTGGACTCCCGCACCTATTTGCTCAAGGCATTCTACGAGCACTTGGCAGATTTGAGTGCGGATGAATTGGATGAGATGTACAAGATCTTTGACTCCTTTAGGATTTTTCTCGACCGCAACCAGATGATATCCAACCTGCACAAGCAACGCTACAGAAGCTTTTTGCTGGAATTGAGGAGGCTCTTAAAAATACTGGAAGCCGCACCCCATCCATCAGACAAGGTGCGGCTTCAGCAAATGCATCAAAAGATCCAAGCGGCTGCGCTGATCGCCAACAAAAGCTGGCTGCTGGAAAAGATCTCTGAGCGGCTTGAATCCTAGCTTAGGCGGGGTTGGTGATTCCCACAGGGACATACACCACCACAAAATAGCTGCCAGGCAATGGGCCGGTCCTCACCTGAATGACCGGACCATTGGCCTGCGTACCTACGGCGAGGCTGGCAACGGTGCCGCCAGGGTTGCTGCCATCGTAGTTCTCAACAATACAGAGCCCGCTTGCGCGGTTGAGGAGGGGACCCCTCACAGGGAAATTGCCGAACGCTGTAGAATAGAGCTTCCCGTTTTCCTGCGTGCCGAGGTAATGAAAGATGGATTCAACGTCTTCGATGAGCAATTCCGTTTCTGTCTCCATCGAGGCAGCGTCAAAAAGCACCTGCAAATTTGGGGCAAGGGTCAGCTTCCATTGAGGCGTACTGTTGAGGCTCACGTACAATTGGTAACTGATCATTCTGCACATGCAGTGCTCGACGGTATAAGTACCCGTTTCCAACGTGACCATATAGTCGCTTGGTGCTATGGAGTCAGACTGCAGATCGACCGTTCGGAGCTCGTGCTCGCAGTGGGCACCATCCGCAGCAAGCACAGGAATCGAATCCACAGGCTCCTGAAGCTCACAAGCGGTCAACGTGAAAACAAACAAGGCAAGAGAAAGAAACAATTTGCGGAACATAATTTTTTGGATTTTGTGAAAGAAAGACTCCCATCTGGCATCGTCTCAGGCCATTTGGGGATAACAATGCGAAAAACGCAATCCCGCCCCTGCCAACCTAGAACATTTTGGGGCCATCCTTCCGTTGAGGAGCAATCGGATGCCTTGAAATAATCTGAATTTTTTCGCTCTTGGCCTCCAGCCCCCAACGAGTCCGAGCCCTCCGGCCCCCAACGAGTCCGAGGCCTCCGGCCGAAGGACTACCGACCATTTGCCTCCGGCGAACGGAAACTACGG
>JANMIM010000052.1:0-1868 GCA_031375795.1 Bacteroidota bacterium | reverse complement strand
GCATTTATGGATTGGCACTTCCATGCCGACCAAAGCGTTCGCGTCCACATCTGCCTGGGAGGCGATGAGCGCAGCGCCTCCGTGCACAATGGCCTTTCACATATTCGGGACATGGTCGCAGATAGCCGCGCACTCGTGGCGATCCATGACGCCGTGCGGCCGTTCATCAATGACCGCATCCTGAGTGAGGGTTTTGCAATGGCTGAGGAAAAAGGAAATGCGGTCGCCGCGATGCCCGTGAAATCCTCGATGCGCATGCGTACAGCCGAGGGCAGCCAAGCCGTGGACCGCGACCTGTTTTTCCATGTGCAGACGCCGCAGATTTTCTTTCTGGAGGAAATCTTGGAATGTTACCTACGTCGAGGAAACGAGGTATTTACCGACGATGCAAGCCTGGCTGAGCAGCATGGCATGAACATTCAGATGTACCCCGGCAGCTACGAAAACATGAAGATCACCACGCCCGATGATCTCTTGATTGCAGAACGGATTTTGGAAAGAGGGCAATGGTAAATAAAAAGGCCGGACATCTCGCCCAGCCTTTTTGATATTTTCATCCAGCCAAGCTGGCAACCTTACAAATCGTCGTCATCATCCTCATCATCGCTGTCGACCGGGTCGGTCGCATCGCTGCCCTCCCCTACCCAACCAGTGAGCTCGGAGTCATCGTCTTCTTCTTCCAACAAATCGATGTCCAAGTCATCGCCTTTGTCGGCGACATCAAATGAATCTGGATTTTCCCAATCAGAATCTGGATCCAATCCCTCGATGTCGTCGATGCCGGGCTCGTCGGAATCCTCTGCTGCCTGATCGCCGCGCATTGCACCGCCCGAATTGGCGCAGGGAGGCAATTTGGCCTTGGTGTCGCGGGTGAAATCGCCCGCATCATAACCATTTACACTGAGCTCCAACTGAATGTCGACGACACTCGCAGCCACCGAACTGTAATCCACGGTGAGCATCGACGTGCTGGGATTGAAGCTCACGGCATTGACGCCGTCTATGCCCTTGACGATGCCCTCGATGCGGCTCGCCCCGCAGGCCATGCAAGGCCCCCCTATCTTAAACGTCGATTTTTGCTGCGCAAACGCATTCGAGTGCAGTGCACCCATTCCCAAAAAACCGCCCAACAAACCCAGAAGTATCGATTTCCTCAAAGCAGTACCCATTGTGATTGTGAATTGATGAACGAATTTAGCGATTAATTACAATACATGTTCAAAATTCAGGCCATAAATCGATGATTGCAATGGACGAATGTACCAGAAGATTTCCACGCCCTGCCACAACATGTGAATAGTGGCATTCCATTCGCCCAAATCGTCCATTCGCCGAAAAAAAACAATATCTTTGCCTACCAATCCAAACAGATCATGATCTGCGAAGGTTGGTATGCATGCAGGGTCTGAAATTCTCGATTCCTGCATGGCCGATGGGCGGTTTCATTAATGCTAATAGCGCGCGATGGGTATTTTTGGTTTCTTCGGAAAAAAGGAAAATAAAGAGAATCTGGACCAAGGACTGGAAAAAACCAAGACCTCCTTTTTTTCCAAAATCAGCAAGGCCATCATCGGCAAGAGTCGCATCGACGAGGAAGTCCTCGATGACTTGGAGGAAATCTTGATCTCCAGCGATGTGGGCGTAGAGACCACCATCAAGATCATCGACCGCATCAGGACACGCGTCTCCAAGGACAAGTACACGAGCACGACCGAACTGGATTTTCTCTTGCGAGACGAGGTCACGCAGATGCTGGAGGAAAACCAGCAGAAGAGCGATGCCGATTTCATGGTGCCCAGCGTCGTGGAGGCCGGGCAAAAAATGCCCTACGTGATCATGGTCGTCGGCGTGAACGGCGTCGGCAAGAC